>JAUWRZ010000418.1 GCA_030610325.1 Sulfurimonadaceae bacterium
AGGCTGTGCGATGAGTCTGATGACGACAAAGATGGTCGTCCAAAAAGAGCTTAGAAAGCTCATCCATCCGGAGTTGAACATAGTCAACAACGATGGTACTCCGGAAAACACTCCTCCAGAAGGTCTGGTCAAAGTGCCTGAACCGGAACCCGAACCTGTGATAGAGCAGGGATCTAATGAAGGATGGATAGAGAAGATCAAGCGTATCTTTTAAAGCCCTTCACTAGATCTCGCAGAAGATAGGGTTTTAGTTTTACTCTTCTCATTCTCTATGTTATAGAAAGTCCATCAATATTTGATCTCTACCTCACACCCATATTCCTCCCTAAGTCTCCACTATATGCCATGAGAACAGCATCTCTTTTTGTAGTATCTAATATTAGTTATAATTACCACAAGATGAATGCAAACGTTGAGATAGAAGGAGAACGATGAAGCTGACATTTTTAGGGACAGGTGCCGGAAGGCCTACTAATGAGAGGAATGTATCGGCGCTGGCGCTGGAGTTTGATCAAGACAACAAGTGCTATCTATTTGACTGCGGTGAAGCGACACAGCATCAGATCATGAAGAGCAGGCTCTCTATCGCAAAGATCGATACCATCTTTATCACGCATCTCCATGGTGATCACTATTACGGACTACCGGGGATCTTGGCTACTAAAAAGCTTGATGGAGCGTTAAAGCCTTTGAGTCTATATGGTCCAAAAGGGATCAAAAAGTATCTGGAGTGTGTCATGGACCTCTCAAAAGAGAGTCTGGGATATGTTCTGAGCATCATCGAGTTCAAAGTCGAAGAGACCTATGTCTTTGACAGGTTCACATTGAAGGTATTGCCGCTTATCCACTCCATAGAGAGTCATGCTTTTTACATCAAAGAGAGCGATATAGAGAACAGGCTTGATGAGAAGAGACTGAGAGAGATCGGATTGGAGCCGTCACCGCTCTATGGTGAACTGAAAAAGGGAAAGAGCATAATGTTTCAAGGGAAAAGAGTGGACCCAAAGGAGTTTATGCTTGAGCCAATAGTCGGAAGGTCGCTTATCATCGCCGGAGATAATAGTACCCCTGCCATTTTGGGAGAGTATTTGGCAGATCTTGACCTTCTAGTACATGAGTCTACCTATAGCCAGAAGGTCTATGATGTGCTGTCGACAAAGTATCTACACACTACCGCAAAAGAGCTTGGCATTACAGCTCAAGAAAAGGGTGTAAAAAACCTTATCGCCAACCATATCAGTTCCCGATACAGCAAAGAGAGTAAGCTGACTGTAGAGACTATCTATGATGAGATAAAGCACGATTATAAGGGAGGACTCTTTGTGGCGAATGATCTCGATGTCTATTATCTGGGAAGGGATGATATTGTTGAGAGAATATCATGACCGTAATATCTCATCAGATCTGTAAATCGAGCAAACCGTATAGACGATCG
The DNA here is from genome assembly GCA_030610325.1 of Sulfurimonadaceae bacterium. Taxonomy (GTDB): domain Bacteria; phylum Campylobacterota; class Campylobacteria; order Campylobacterales; family Sulfurimonadaceae; genus BB26. Next base: position 1,436 of record JAUWRZ010000418.1, read on the forward strand.
TATGAAGTGGTACATAAGAAGAGACTCTTCTTATGTAGATCACTGGATATCACTCCCAGGTAAACTGTCGTGTCGACAGCTTTTCCCATTTAAAGTCGGATACTTACCAGCTGAGGTTCTTCATATCTGGGCTAAAGATATATGGCAAGATGACATCCTCTTTCCCCATTATGACGCCCTCAAGCATGTCTTCTTGCGTGAGACCTGCTTTTCTTGAACAGATCTTACAGGCATAGACTTCTCCACCCGATTTTACAAAGGCTTGGAGTGCTTCAGCGATAGTGGTGTCCCCAAAAAGGTTTGGTGATTCTGAGACCCGTCTTTTATCAGCTAGATAGACACCGCGGGCATTCAACCAGATGACAGTCTTGTGCCCTTTGTCCAGGGACTTTTTCTGTGCAAATGAGATCGCTTTACATGCAGACCATGTGTCATCAGTCGTAAGGTTTATGAAAAGCCCCATCTTTTTATCGGCACCAAATGCTGAACCACTCATCATGAAAATTGCGATAATGAGGATACTTAGTGTCTTCTTCATCTTTGACTCCTTAGAAAGTAAGATCGATCGTCGTACCAAGACTCAATACGAGCAGAGTAAGACAATTCAATGCAGTATATTCCGTGATGGTTACATTACTGTTAAATAGTGCTTTCCAAGAGTACTCAAGTGGACTTTCGACCTGTAAGTGGGTGGATGTGTAAATCTAAGCACTCTTGACAAATGAACATATGTGCGTTAAGATGTGATTATTGATTGAACATATGTTCATAAAAAGGCAGGCTATGAGAGCCAAAAGACTGAGACGACAGATCGGTTTTTCAGCAGAACACCGCTGTTTTAAACCCTGCGGTGTACGAAACAATACACTTGAACAGGTTATTTTGGAAGAAGATGAACTAGAAGCGATCAGACTGATCGATCATGAGGGACTCTATCAGCAGGAGTGTGCTGACAAGATGGGAATATCGCGGACTACCTTTTCACGGACGATCGAAAGTGCACGGCAGAAGATAGCTGATGCGCTTCTCAATGGTAAATCGATAATCATAAATACGAAGGAGCTATGATGAAAGTAGCATTTCCGACAAACAAAGGTGAGAAGATTGCCAGGCATGCCAGTTTTTGCAGATCGTTTTTGATCATCGACACAGAGACAGGCGAGAAAGAGATGGTAAACAACCCGCTTGGAGAAGAAGTAAGAAAAGCCGGTGCAA
>JAUWRZ010000178.1 GCA_030610325.1 Sulfurimonadaceae bacterium
ACAGTGGGCTCCTACTTTGTCAATAAAGGTCTTCTTACCGAGGCTGAAGGTGATCAGCCAGGTGTATTAGCCATGCTCCATGAAGAGGCAATCGCCATGGGCTTCAAGCCACTTGTCTATGGAAACATGAAGGGCTTTCTCAATCATGACCCGGTACTAAAAGATATGGAGTACTGGGCTAAGAAACAGGGTTTCAGCATAGATATGGTGACATCTTTCACAGATGGGACAAAAGTCGAGATCGAGCAGGCGCTGGTCGCTAATGGACTTAAGACGGATATACTCGATGAGGGGATATTGGGACTGGTCAGTGATGATACTGCAGAAGGTGGCAGGGTGTTGGCAGAAAAAGCTAAAGGACTTGGTCGTCCAGTCGCCGACTATCTGTTGTCTCCAGCACTTCGTCCCGGTGTGTTTATCACAGCAGAACATGACAGTGATCAGCATCAGGGTCTAAGTGATTATAAGATGGGCGATGGACCTTATTATGTCCTGGACCGTCCTTATCATCTCTGCTATTTTGAGATCATCAAGACGATCGATAGAGTCTTAAGAGGTGGTGGTGTCTTATTGGACAATAGTGAAGCTCCTACGATCAGTGCAGCGGCCATAGCCAAAAAGGACCTTAGCCCTGGGATCACTATCAAAAAAGGGATAGGAAGTTTTGAGGTCCGTGGTATTGCTGTGCGTATCAAGGAGAACATCGGGCATATCCCAATCGGTCTTCTGGCAGATGCGACTATCATCAGACCTGTCAAAAAAGGGGCTATTTTGACCTTTGAGGATGTTAAAATACCAGATAGCCTGGCTTATCGTGCCTGGAAAAGTATTGAAGAGAACATAACTGCCATAGTCTAGTCTCTCAGTCACAAGCATCTTCATCTTTTTTGATCACTGTATGTGATCAAAAAAGTATGAGGTCCCTCTCTATCCTTCCAAACCCATCTTTAAGATCTCTCTTACTCATCGTATCACTCAGATCGATATAGTAACTATAGAGCCGTTTACCACCGTCAGTAATACGCATGCGAAGATAGCTGTTTGGGAAATCACTTAATGCTTTTTTCTCAACGTTTTGTGTACTATTACAGACGATCCCATCTTTTGTAGAGACCTCCAGTCGTATTTCACAACTATCATCAAAATCGTAGAGCTTTTTCAGTGTTTGTTCTGCCTGCTCATCAGGTGGAAAGACGATAAGGCGCATACACTCTGTCCGTTCTGTCGTCACACGTTCATCATAGACCTTTACCATGGCATCGTCACCACACCCGCTAAAAGAGAGAAGCAGGAGAATCGTATCTGACAGACCTCTCAATGTTCTGAGGTCTTCTCTTCGACTATGGCATCGTAGACTGCCTGTAACGCACCGGGATGGATGTGCTTAGTCAGACTCCAAAAGAGATGGCCGGTCATGGAGATAGGTTCAAAAAAGAGTCGAAGCATCAAGAAAGTACGATGGGCTTCATCTTCAAAGATGGAGATCTGTGACCACAAGAACCCGGTTCCTTTAAACTGACTTGAAAGCGTGATAAAGGAGTGTTTATCAGACTCTGAGACAGCAGCGACCCGCCAATCTTTCCAGATGGCTCCTTCTGTCAAGGTAAGGAACGATGCCGTGCTTTGCAGCTTCTCACGTTGAAAGAGAGTGCCCATAAGATTTATAAAGAAGCGTCGTGTTACGTTCTGTTCAAACTGGTCTTTCTGGATGAGTTGTTTCGCATTTTCAAAGATCCTGCCCTTATCTTGATTGTCGACCTCGTTGATCAGTGTCGAGAAGAAAAGTCCATTACGATTGTTTTGTGTGAAGTGAGGATACTCCTGCTGTGACTGACTAAGATAGATCTGAATGCCCACAGGGACCTTCCAGTGGCTCTCGAATGCGATCTCATCACGGTAGGAGGAGGCATTTAAGATAGACTCTTCATAGGTCGTGCATGGGATAGCCTGTCCCTTCTCGATCGCTTCGATAGGGTACTTGTCGACGACGGCCAACGACTTCATCCCGGCTATCAGTGGTTTGGCAAGTGCTACCGGTATACGGGTAAACCATGAGATGAGTACAGAGATGACGGACTCGGTAAAGATGTACTTTACGACGGGAAGATCAATGACTTTGAGATCGCGCTGTTTGACGATCCTGGCATAGATAGTGATCAACTCATTATAGCTGTAGGCGTGTTTTGTCCCCAGTTCTATGATCTTCCCCATATAGGCTGGATTGTCCAGAGCACGGTCGAGATAGAGGATAAAATCATCGATATCGATTATCTGGCAAGCCCCGTCGTTGAAAGGGATGATAGGAAGAAAGGGGAGTTTTGTACTCAAAGTACGGATCATCTCAAAACTGGCACTACCCTCGCCGCTGACGATGCCTGTACGTAACTCCGTTAGAGGAATACCGGACTCTTTGAGATATACAGCAGTGGTCTGGCGGCTCTGAAGATGTTTGGAAAGTTCATGCTCATCATCCATCTTACCCAGGCCGCCGACGTAGATGATCTGTTTGACATGGGCCTTGGCAGCAGCTTCTCCGGTGACAGCCGCTATGAGATTGTCGGTCTGGATGAAGTTCTTGACACTCTTTTTCATGGAGTGTATGAGGTAGTAGATGACATCCACACCTTCGAGTTCCTCCGTGATCTTCTCCAGGTTTTCACGGATGATCGGCGTATCGGATATGAAAAGCTCCTCAGAGCCTTTAAGGTATGCCAACCTTCTTTTATCGCGCACAAAGAGTCTGAGGTCGTGCCCTTTTTTGGCAAGGTGGCGTGTCAGGATAAGACCGATGTATCCTGTCGCTCCCAAGATCGCGATGGTGCTTTTTTGAGTAGGGATTTGATCCATATCATCACTTTCTATCATTAGTGAATGAAGCCATTGTCATCGTCTGTAGACACTATCTTTGACTTACATTTTTTACACTTCTGTGACGGAAGTCGTATTTGACGATATTATAGCTAGTTTTACTAAGAGTCGCTCTAAAGTATAGATTTATTGCAAAAATATCTCTAATCAATGTGATGTTTCGTAAGCCTTGTCCCAGTATTGGAGATATCAACGGGCTTTGATCTGAAGTTCAAGGTTTTGTGCTGCTGTGTCTGTGATGAGCTTCTCCATACCGGCTTCTTTATCATCAGGTGTGGAGGGCATCGTCATCATCTGTCCCATGACCATGCCAAAGAGTTGCATGGCAGTGACACCGTTTTTGTTTTTGACAGTGATCTCGAGTGTGTTTGCTTTACCCTCGATCAGTTTTGAAAAAGCGGTCTTGGCCTGTTTGAACCAACCTGCCACAACAGTGTTCTTCTCATATCTCTTCATCTTCTGGTCAAGATCACTCTTTATCAAGGTGTCATACTCACCCATATAACGAAGGAATCTTTTGTCACTCTTTAGCAAAGCACGGTATTTACTGCCATCAGTCGTACCTTGTGAGTGCATGGACTTAAAGAGAAAGTCCGGTGTTCCTGCAGCCAGTTCTTTGTTCTCAAGCTGGATAAGTGTCGAGATGTTTCGTACTTCACTACTGAACTTAAATGACTGGGAGGCTCCATGTTTGTTGGCACTCTCTGCTTCTACTCTTAGTGCGATGGCATCATTGCCCAGATAGCTGGTCTGGATAAGGATATCACCGCTGGCAGGGGAACTTAACTCCTCATCGTAGAGTGCGTTTAAGCGTTGTCCGACATACTCGGCACGTTCAGTCTCCTCTGTCTCCAGCCACTCCTCGAGCATCATCGGCAGTGTCTGATAGAACGAGCCGGAGTCATCTGTATCGATCACTGCATTACGATAGCTGATAGTGATATCACCAAAGATCCGTTTGGAAAATGTCACATCTTTGGCAAGCTTACTCATCTTGTTCTCATAAAGTATTGTGTCAAGATGCGTATGTGTCACCGGATCACTGGTCTTTATGTCGAGCATATCGATACGGATGAGATCTAGGTCACTGATCAGGGCGAGGTCAAGATCGTCTTCGAGCTCTGTGGAGTATGCGCCATCATCAGGATCCTTCTGCTGCGCGGCTTCACTTTTTTGTATCTCATCCATCGTCTTTTGAAAGAGTCTCTTCTCCAGCAGAGGTGCGACTTCCTCCCTAAAACGCAGTTCGGCCTCCTTGAAGCTTATCTGTGTAGTGCTATTGTCCTCATCGACTTCGATGTTTGACTGCTCTTTGCTCAGGCACCGGTAGCTCTTGGGAGTCTCTTCGCAAGAGAACGTGATCTTGCCTTCGGATCGATACTCAAGATAGTGCTGAAGGTTTAGCGCACTTTTTTCGGAAGCGACCGGAATAGCGGATGCGGTCAAAAGTCCGGTAGATAGAGCGCTTACAAACAGTAGGGTAGAGAGAGGTCTTGTCATCATTGACTCCTTGATGCCGTCATTGTACTTTAAGATGGTAAATCTGTCATATCTATCTCACCCTTTTGTCGTACTCTTAGCTTGAAAAAGGGTTCCCAGTCTATGCTCGTCATTTAGGAGATAGGACTCCATAGCGCTCAGATCGAACCCACTACACAAGAACATCTTTTTCCCCCGTTCCATAAGGAAGTTCGCTGCTTTGAGTTTGGTGACGATACCACCGGTCGCAAAAGGGTCGTTAGGGGTCGAACTGTCTGCCAACACACTCTCGGGCAGTGTATCTATTGTCTTATAGAGTCTGGCATCGGCATGCTCTTGCGGGTTTTTATCACTATAGCCGTCAATATCACTTAAGATCACCAACAGGTCTGCATCGATCGCATACGTCACGACTGCGGAGAGTTGATCGTTGTCACCGAAAAGCTGTTCAGGTGTAGAGGTGATATCGTTCTCATTGATGATAGGCAGGATCTCGTTCGAGAGATGTGCATCAATGATCTCCTGAAAGATCTTGGTACGTTTGCGTGAATCAAAATCATCTTCTGTCAGAAGTATCTGCGCGATGTCGATGTCATAGATATCGAACTTGTTCTTATAGGCTGCCATCAAGATCGGCTGGCCTGCTGCGGCAAGGGCTTTTTTACCGATCTGTTTTCTTTTGTCCAGTTTCAGTGTCGAATAACCTGCCGCGACCGCACCTGAGGTGACCAGGACGACATCATATCTTTTGGCTATGTCCACATTAATGGTTGATAAGCTATTCCATTTATTGCTCCAAGATAGTTATTGTCTAATTGATGTGATGGTTTTGTATGAAATCTATCAAC
>JAUWRZ010000012.1 GCA_030610325.1 Sulfurimonadaceae bacterium
CCAGGAAGATCAAAAAAGGGCAGTTCAACTTCAATGATTTCCTCGAGCAGATGGAGAGCATCAAGAAGATGGGAAGCATGAAGTCCATCATGGGTATGATCCCGGGTATGGGTAACATGGCCAAAGCGATCGGCGACTTCGATATGGAGAACTCTCAGGAGCTCAAAAACATCAAAGCGATGGTCGGATCGATGACACTAAAAGAGCGTGAGCAACCAGACCTCCTGAACAACAGCCGTAAGAAGCGTATAGCTAAAGGTTGCGGGATGGAAGCTGTGGATGTGAACCGTGTCCTGAAGAAGTTCAAGAACGCTTCAAAGATGGCAAAGAAGTTCTCCGGTAAAAAGGGGATGCGTGATTTGCAGAACATGATGCAGCAACAGCAGGGACCTGGCGGTATGGGTGGTCTACCCCGCTAGATAGAAAAAGGAGTGTTGCGGATTGAGTCTTAAAGAGACTTAGTCCGCAGCACTCCAGGTATCCGGACTATCCGGGTACTGGTGTGAGACAGCAAATAAATTCAGTAAGTTGAAATAGGACTTACGCAGAGAAACACAAGGAAACAACAATGGCAACAGTGATCAGACTGACTCGTATGGGTCGTAAGAAGCAACCGTTTTACCGTATCGCGGTAACAGACTCTCGTAAACGTCGTGATGGCGGATGGATCGAGCTTATCGGTTACTACAACCCTATGACTGAAGAGAAGACGCTTAAGTATGACGAAGAGCGCCTTGACTACTGGTTGAGCGTCGGTGCAAAGATGAGTAGCCGCGTTAAAAAGATCACTGGTAAGTAATCATGGTCATCGACTTTGTCAGAGATTTCTCACGACTTATCGCAGCTTATCCGGATGATATCCATGTAGAAGCGATCGAGGGTGAGAGTATGACAGAGATCATCCTCCACGCCAATCAGGCCGATGTCGGTAAACTCATTGGCAAAGAGGGCAAGATGATCGGTGCTATCAAGACCGTCATCTCCGGCTGTAAAGCCAAAGACGGTAAGAGTTACCGCATCAATGTCGAAAGCATTCGCTAAGACGTTTGCTTTCGACCTTCCAGACTATCTTATACCCGATTCCCTCCAGAGGCAAAAACCTTGAAAAAGACATCTGAACTTCTACACATAGCTACTTTGGGTCGCACCGTTGGACTTAAAGGCGACATGAAGCTGCATATCACTACGGACTTTCCGGAACAGTTTGTCAATGGTGCCAGTTTTTTATTGAAAGATGGAAACAGCGTGACATTGTCCAATGTCAATCATCAGCGAAACACGGTACGCCTTGAGGGGTGTGATACTCCCGAGGCGACCAAGCGTTATATCAATGCAAAGTTATATACGACTTATGAGGCGACTCGTGAGGCGTGTGAGCTTGATGAGGGACAGTTCTTCTGGTTTGATATCGTCGGCTGTATGGTCGAGGAGGATGGCCGTGAGTTAGGTCGCGTCACTGATGTCGATCGCATAAACGTCCAGGACTATCTGTTGATAAAGACTGATGATCTGTTGGTGGCTCAGGGTGAGCCTAAGACATTTCTAATCCCTTATCAGCCCCCTTTCATCGTACATACGGATATGGCTTCCAAACGTATCGAGGTCAAGGGTGGTCTGGACCTTTTGAGAGCTTCTTAGTGCGTTTTACCTATGTCACTCTCTTTGGGAACCTCATAGAGGGTTACTTTCAGGACTCTATTTTGAAGCGTGCGCATGATAAAGAGCTTTTTGAGGTCGATTACCTTAATCCCAGGGACTTCTCGTCGAACAGGCATCAAAAAGTCGATGATACTGCTGTCGGCGGTGGAGCAGGGATGGTGATGACACCACAACCGCTTTTTGATACCCTGCGTGAGCTAAAAGCGAGAGGTGATGTCTATATCATCTTCCCTACACCGGTCGGAAAACCGTTTGTGCAAAACGATGCCAAGCGTCTGGCGAAGAAGAAGCATATCGCTTTTGTAAGCGGCCGTTATGAGGGCATAGACGAACGTGTCATCGAGACCTTTGCTGATGAGCTTTTCAGTATAGGTGATTATATCCTTACGGGTGGTGAACTTCCTTCACTGGTCATGAGTGATGCTATCTTGCGAAATGTCGAAGGTGTATTGGGAAATAGTGACTCTCTGGAGATGGAGAGTTTTGAGACGCCACTTTTAGAAGCGCCTTCGTTCGGAAAACCCCCTTTATTTGAAGGAAGTAGTGCCCCATCAGAATATTTAAAGGGTAATCATAGTAAAATTGCCGCACTAAAATCAGCCCTGTCTGAATGTAAGACAAAGTTCTTCAGGCCTGAGCAGCTGTTACAGCATCAAAAAAGGACATCTTATGAGAAATAAGTATATTGAGAATTTCGAGAATGCCCAGGTCGCTGGTAAGAATATCCCTGAGTTTCGTGCAGGTGATACTCTACGCCTGGCGGTCACTATTAAAGAGGGTAGCAAGACCCGTGTACAGAGTTACGAGGGTGTATGTATCGCAAAGCGCGGTCAAGGCACCGGTATGACTATCAACGTACGTAAGATCGGCGCTAACGGTGTTGGTATCGAGCGTATGTTCCCTGTCTACAGTGACAGTATCAACGAGATCCAGGTCATCCGTCGTGGTCGCGTTCGTCGCGCAAGACTTTTCTACCTACGCGACCTTGCAGGTAAGAAAGCACGTATCAAAGAACTTCGCAAGTAATTGCGACGTTCTTCCCCAAGATAGACCACCTCTTCACGCTCGACTAAAACAACGCATCTTTACCCATTCTAAAGCCGCTACACCCCTATTTAAGCTGTATTATAAGCTTGCTATGTTACCGTTGACTTTATAAAATATAACAATAAAAAATACTGTTTACCTTCAAATAATATTATCCTGTAGGCCATAAATAAAGGGGAGAGATATGCGACAGTTTATCATCCTGTGCTTCGTATTGATATCCACGTTATATGCCAAGACCGCATATCAACAGATCAACTTGGGTGTGTTCTCGAGTCATGAGAACGCTGTGAACTATCTAGACAGATTAAACAAAGAGATGTGGAAGGAGCAGCAGCAGTACGGATTCTCATTCGTCGTCTGGCCCAAAGGGGAGTTTTATGCTGTTTCGACAAAGCCGATCGCAGATAAGCAGCGTATAGAGCGGATATGGCCGTTGATCGAGAAGGTCCAGCCTGATGCCTATGTGAAGATGGTCTATGATGAGTCTCTTCCAAGTGACAGGTATGTACCTGCCCCAGTACAAAAGCAGACAAAAAAAGTGAAAGTGCCTGTAGCAGCTCCTGTGGAAAAAGTAGAAAAGATCATAGTAGAGGACCCTGTTGTCTTTGAGAAAGATGTCGTTGTAGAGGAGTTTGATGATGGCATGGATATGGTCATCCAGAAGGCAACAGAGGATGTTGGAAGTGCCAAAGTAGAGATACCAGAGCGAGACCTTAGTCAGTTCATCCGTCCCAAAGTAGTAGAGCCTGCTGTTGTCAGTACCGAAGAGGACTCTTTCTGGAGTGACTGGTCTGATGTCATCTATTGGCTCTTGTTACTGGGTCTGCTTCTTTTTGCCCTCTATCAGCACTTTAAGCTCTTAAAATACTATGCGACACTGCGTGAGTCAGAAGCATCATGCCAAGCAGGTATAAAAGCCAAAGATGAGTTCCTGGCCAAGATGAGTCATGAGATCAGGACGCCGATGCATGCCATCATGGGTTTTGGTCACCTGCTTAAGGAGACAAGACTAAGCTCACGGCAGAGTGAGTATCTTGATAAGATGCAAAGTTCCGCCGAGTTGCTGTTGAACATCATCAATGATATCCTTGATTTCTCCAAGATCGAAGCCGGTGAGTTGAACATCGAGATGGTCGAGTTCAATATAAACACCATCCTCGACAATGTCTCCAACCTGATGCATGTAAAGATGTATGAGAAAGATATCGAGTTCATGTACGATATAGATAACCATGTACCTGCGAAGATGGTGGGGGACCCATTGCGTATTGAACAGGTACTGACAAATCTTCTGGGTAATGCCGTGAAGTTTACGGCCGAAGGTGAGATCTCCGTAAAAGTGAAGCGGATATACACAGACAGTGATGATGTCATCATCGAGTTTGCGATCTCTGATACCGGGATCGGCTTGAAGCCTGAACAGATAGAGAGGCTATTTCAGTCCTATAGCCAGGCCTCGGATTCGACAAGCCGCGAGTATGGCGGGACAGGCCTTGGGCTTGCGATCTCCAAACAGCTGGTCGAACTGATGGGAGGAGAGATCAGTGTGACCAGTGAGTTTGGTAAAGGGAGTACCTTCACCTTCTTCGTCACAGCAGGATCGCAGAAGGCCCTTGAGAAACGTCAGTACCGTCTGCCATCAAAATCGCTTGTGAACAGTAATGTACTTATCGTCGATAGGTACCTTAAATCTGCAAACACCTTAAAGCAGATGTTGACTTATTACCATTTCAGATCAGATATAGTCCATGCTGAGAACGAAGCGCTCTATGTGCTAAAAGACAACACCTATGATATGGTGTTCATCGCCTCCGAGTTCACTTCGCAAGACCGAAAGAACTCGATTCAAAAGTATAAAGCCATAAGTGAGGCGAAGATAGTCCTCATCGAAAACTCTCAGGAGCTGATCTCTACTTTTATGAACAAACAGCTGCCTGTCGATGCCATACTCTATAAACCCTATACTCAGCAGGACCTTCTGGATATGTTCTATGAGGTCTATAGTGAGTTTAAAGAGAAGACACAGCAGACTTATACAAGAGAGGACCTTAGTGAACTCAAAGGAAGCCGGATACTGCTCGCAGAGGACAATCAGATCAACCAGAGGATCATCTTTGGTCTGTTTGAAGGCAGTGGGATCGAGATCACGGTAGCCTGGAATGGACAAGAAGCCATCGATCAGCTTGCCGAGGACTCCGACTTTGATATGGTCTTCATGGATATCAATATGCCTGTCATGGGCGGATATGAGGCGAGTAGGAAGATCCTTGAACATGAGGAGTATCGACATATCCCGATCATCGCACTGACGGCAAATGCACTCAACGCTGATGTCCAGAAGGTAAAAGATGCCGGTATGCTGATGTCATTGAGCAAGCCGTTGGATATACAGAAGCTCTATGAGACCCTATTTAAGTATATTCAGCCAAGGGAGCTGGATGAAAGTATTGAGGCACCGCTTGATTCTAATGATATCAGGCATGATCTCAAGTCGATGTTTAAATTGAGTAATCTCAATGCAAGAGATGGATTGGAACGTGCGAATGGTGATATTGGGCTATATAGAGCTGTTCTGTCTGAGTTCTCCAAACTCTATTATGACTCCGTATCACAGTTCGAGAAGATGATCGATGCCAGAAAGTGGGATGAGGCCCAGAAGTCAAGTAAGGATATCTATGACCTTTCAGAGACCATAGGTGCCTACTCACTCTCAGAGATCGTGAAAAAGCTTCAGGATGAGTTGGCACAAAGGGACCAGGGTGAGTATAAGCCGCTCCTGCAGGAGTACAACAAAGAGCTCGTAGGTGTTGTCTACTCCATAGAGTTCATCCTCTGATAGACGAGGAGGACTTTTAGCTGCTGCACTTCACACAGTATCTAATGCAATATCGCTTTTAATAATACCTTTACTCCTTAAAGATACATCTTACTTACAACCACTCAGAGATCGATCAGATCCCCTACTTTTTTTAGTCAGCATCTAGTATAATAGCGCGCTTGGACTATCCCTATCTTTTTGAGGCTTATATGGCGTATCTTGATGATCTAAAAGAGGTTATTACTGTCAACTCCTACACGAAGAACAAAGCGGGTGTGGATCGTGTAGGTGATATCTTTGACGCCTGGCTCGAAGCGCTCGGCTTTACAGTGACGCACTATAAGCGTGAACTGATCGGCGCACACCGACACTACCGTTCATCGCCAAAAGAGGGGAAAAAGCTTCTTCTCCTGGGGCACCTTGATACGGTCTTCCCTCCAGATACCTTCGATCACTACCACGAGGATGAGGAGTGGGTCTATGGACCAGGCGCCTGTGATATGAAAGGCGGCAATATAGTCGCTCTTGAGGCACTTCGCAACCTTCATCGAGAGGGTACTGATATCGTCAACGTGGATGTCTTGTTTGTAAGTGATGAAGAGACGGGAAGTGATGACTCTAAACTCATAAGCGGTAAGCTTGCAGAAGCATATGACTACTGTCTTGTCTTTGAAGCAGCCGGTCCAAATATGGAAGTAGTCACTGCTCGAAAAGGGGTCGGGACCTTTACGATCGACATCGAAGGTGTCGCAAGACATGCGGGTAACCACTATGCTGATGGTGTGGATGCAAACCTGGAAGCATCTTATAAACTGCAGGAGCTTGTGGCATTGACTGACCTGGAAAAGGGAACGACGGTCAATGTCGGGAAAGTCGAAGGCGGTATAGGCGCCAATACCATATCTCCAAAAGCACACCTGCTCTTTGAGTTGCGTTATAAGACGAGTGATGAACGTAAACGTGTATTGACGGCCATCGATGCCATCGTCGCACACTCGTATGTCGAAGGGACCAAGGCACATCTTAGCGGAGGGATCCAGCGTGATGTCATGCAGAGCAGTAGATCGACACTGGACTTTGTAGATGATATTGCCCGGATCACCGGAGTCAGATTGCCTACGGAAGAGCGCGGGGGTGTGAGTGATGCAAATATCATCAGCTCCAAAGGCGTGGTGACACTTGATGGTCTTGGACCTTTTGGTGATGGCGATCATACTCGTCATGAACGTGCGAAGAAGAGCAGCTTTGATGAACGTATCGAACTGACGACAAAACTGTTACGGTATTTTGTAGAAAATCTTGATTTTAGGAAGAGCAGATGAGAAATGTGGGATTGTGGCTTTATGCGAATGGCGGTGGTGCAGAGATACAGGAGAAGATGATAAGACTGTTACGAGAACGTGAGATCGAGACGGTCACGGGACTCGATATGCGTTTTGCGACAGCCGATAAGAACGGCATCATCTGTAATGGGACAGCGATGTAGGAACTTGACCTCTTCTTCTCTTATAATGCAGGCGAGCAGACCCAGGCACAGCTCTATATGTATCAGACACTTGACCGCTATATACCGACAGTGAACAACCATGCCGCTTTTGCTCTGGCAGAGGATAAGCTACGCTCAAACCTCGCACTCTCACAAGCAGGTGTCAACACCTCAGACTACTTCATCTGTCACCGTGAACGACCAGAAGAGATGGTCGCAAAGTTCGAGGAGTGGGGTAAGATGGTCTTTAAACCGCTCGAAGGCTGGGGAGGAAGTGGTATGGCACTGCTGGACAACCGTGCTACACTCGACACCTTGATGCCGTTCTTGAACCAGACAGATATCCGTCATATCTATGTAGAGCGCTTCATAGAGAACGATTTTACTGACTTTCGTGTAGATATCGTCGATGGTGAGTTTATTGCCTGCTACGGACGTAAAGCTAGTGATCGTGACTGGCGGACCAACGTCACATCCGGTGGGACTGTCATCTTGCGTGAGGCAGATGATGTGATCATCGATCTGGCAAAGAGGGCTACGAAAGCGATCGGACTCGAGATCGCGGGTGTGGATATCCTCTACGATAGAGAGCGTGAGGAGTATGTAGTCCTGGAAGTCAACGGTATCCCGGCTTTTGCTACTCCTGAACAAGAAGCGTTCGGCCTTGATTTCAACGATATGAAGATCGAGAAGATCGTCGAGCTGATCGATCGTACTACGAAAAAGTAAGTAGGATCAAGAGAACTAGATAATAATAACCAAGGAGAGCACGATGGCAAAGAAAAGATTACCGAAACTGGGACTACTCTATATGGACTATGTCCTTCGATTTTTTGATAAGAGTAACTTTAAAGGGTGGCCGGACCACATAGAGACAGTCGTCTATCACTGGGGAAACGATAAGACGCGTTTCATCAACGAAGTGCGCCGTAAGAACATCGATGTCCTTGTCGGAAACATCCCTGCGACAGCTTATGAGACCTTTAAAGAGATCTCGGCAGCACTCCCTCATGTTCGTTTTCTTCCATCGGTAGAGACACAGTACTCAAATAAATCAAAAGAGAACGTGACACTCTTTTGTGAGAAGTATGACATCGATGCACCTAAGACGGAGATCTTCTACGATATGGCAGAGGGTTATGAGTACCTTAAGACGGCCACTTATCCGAAGATCGTCAAACGAAGTTATGGGCCTTCAAACTACGGTGGTTACTTTGTGCACAAGGTCGATGATGCCAAAGAGGCTAAAGAGCTGTTTGATAAACAGAAATATGTCCCGATGTATATCCAGGATGCTATCGATCTTAAAGACAGCGGTGACCTTCGCGTCATGCTCATCGGTCATAAGCCGGTCTGTGCATTCTGGCGTTACTCAGGTACTGGTGAGTGGATCACAAACACCTCACAGGGTGGTTCCATGAGTTATGAGAACGTCCCTATGAACGCACTTGAGCTGGCTGTCAAAGCTTCAAAAGCAGCCAAAGCTGAGTACTGGGCCAGTGATATCGCTATTGACGCGAAGACTGGTGAGGCGACTATCCTTGAGTGTGCGACTGCTTTTGCTGCGTTCCCATATATCCGTGACTGGATAGGGCAGTACATCATGTGGGACCTGAGTGACGGACGCTTCCGTATGCCACATGTACCACTCTTCTCATGGGAAGAGCTGGGTAAGATGGACCCTTCCGTACTACGTACACTTCGCCACCTCTATTTTGCAAAGTATGAGCCTTCTGTTGATGGTGCCTACTGGATGGCAGATAAAGGGGACTTCGATATGGAACTGGCTGAGGAGTCTCATCCTGAGGATGTCCCAGACCCGATAGAGCCTCCCCAAAAAGAGGAGGACCTCCCGGAGATCGTCAAAGAGGCTTTCAGTAAAAGTGAGGATGTCCAGAGCGATATAGAAGAGGATGAGCGCTTTGCGTTCGCCAGTGTCACACTGACACAGCTTATGACTCTGTACGGTATGGATGATGAGAGCGCCGTGAAGATCAAAGAGCTTATCGATGCAGGTGAAGTAAGTAGCATCGAGGCACTTGGTGAGTATGACTTTATCACGGAGCAGCAGCTCCACCAATGGACAGGTTCGTTCAAATAGTATTTTCCCCATTAAGGATGGAGCTGCCTTTCGCCGCTCTGCTCTCCTTAGCATCGACCATCTTCATGAGTATCCGAGGTAGATTTTGAGACAACAATATAGTTCCTATCAAGAGTGTGTAGACTTTTTCAGTGCAGCCCAGCAGAGTCATCCTGATCTCTTTCGCGTAGAGACGATCGGCAAGACCTGGGAGCAGCGTGATATGTTTGTCGTGACCATGAGTAAAGGGATGGCGGATGCTGACAGTAAACCGGCACTTTTCTATACCGGCACTATCCATGCACGAGAGTGGATAGGCATCGAGCTCTCCATAGCCTTCGCCCAGTATGTACTCGATCATATCGATTATGATCCTCAGCTGATCCAGCTACTTGAGCGTGCGACGTTCTACATGGTCCCTGTGGCCAATCCTGATGGTTATGAGTATTCGCGTAACCACTTCTCGTTCTGGCGTAAGAACCGACGACAGAACGCGGATGGGACCTTTGGAGTAGACCTTAATCGTAACTTCTCTGTAGGCTTCACGCCAAATAAGAACACGTCATCAAACGTCTACTCCGGGCCATCGGCCTTTAGTGAACCGGAGACAGACTCACTTAAAGAGTATGTCGAGTCTCATCCAAACATCACGATCGCTTTGGATTACCACTCTCAGGGCAATGTCATCTTCCCGGCGCATAACTTCATCCACGAAGATGCTCTGGATGCGACGGACCTTAACGTACTCTCTGCCAATATGTCTGAAGAGATCCGCCGGGTCTCCGGACGTGAGTATGGGGTACATATGGGGAAACCGCCGACGCATCTGATCTCTGGAAGTGGTCGTGAGTTCTACTACTCCAAAGGGGCACTGTCGCTTGTCGTCGAGGTCGGTTCGCGCAATATCTCTGACTATCAGGAGAACATGACTGAGAACATCGATGAGAACATCCCGGCACTGATGTATGCACTCTCTGAAGCGCCTCACTATGAGTCTAATGGTCTTCATCGTGTAGAGGGCTTTATCTCTACGGCGTCAAGTGATAAAGAGATCGAGCTGAGCTGGGAGTATGCTGAGGATGACTCCATCTACTTTGAGATCTACCGTTCAAGAAGACGTAAAGGGTACACACAGAGCTCCAACCGGGTGGGGATGACCAAGTCACGCAGTTATACGGACCGTCATCTCGACTCTGCGACAGAGTATTACTACTTTATTCGTGCAGTGAACAAAGAGCGTTACATCAAGTCGCCATTTGCTCCTGTCGTGGGTGTGCGTACGCAGCCTGCTTACAATATGTTCTCAAACACCCTGTTCCCGCTTAAAGAGGAGATCGGTTATGTCGGTGAGAAGACACTTAAGAACAAAGATCATTTTGGGAACAACTCACTCTTTGTCGGTATCTCTGAGACGAAAGGGGAGTGCTTCGGGGTGAGCAGTTTCTCATTTGAGAGTGTCCCGGAGAACGCAGTCATCAAATCCGCACGCATCTCTTTTTACCCGATGAACCGTGTAGCTGTACAGATAGAGAAGTTTGGTGAGTGGCGCGTGGGTCTGATGGATGAGCGGACCTGTGATACGCTCTATAGCTATGATGATGTCAAGTCGGCAAAGATACTTGCTCACATCGGCAGCCCGACACGGGCGAACCAGCTCTCACAAGGGGTCTGGCGCACGTATGAGTTCTCTAAACAGGAACGTACTTTACTGCAGGAGTCTGTGAAACGGCGAAAAGCGGTCTTTCGGATGGAAGGACCAAAGAGCCTGCCTCTGGACCGCTCCTCACAACTTATGCAGTGGGACATAGGTTATGGAGACTATAGTGGCGGCCTGAACTTCCGGCCGAAATTGGAGATCTCCTACACAGTTGAAGAGGCACATCTGGAGCTACCTTCCCAGCGTGAGTTCACCATCTCTAAAAAAGGCATCGAAGAGGGTGTTCTCTCTGCCGGTTATGATCGTGATGGCAGTCGTGTCTATGGCTGTCTGGAGTTTGATCTCACACAGATGCCGGATATGGAGAAGACGGTGGTCTCGGATGCTTATGTAGAGATGACGGTACAGAAGATCGATGCGCTGCAGCATCTTCGTTTTCACTTGGAGCTGGTCAAGATGAGCAGAAGCCAGGAGAAGAGTTATGAGGATGTCAAGGCACGTGAGATCATTGAACGTATTGGTTATGATGTCAGTGTATCAGACCTCAAGTCGGAGCGATCACAGCGTTTTGTCTTCGACCGTCTGGCTGTTGCAGAGATGGCCCGGTCGGTGCAGGAGAGCGAGAAGCTAGTCTTTGTCATCTACGCCTCTTCGGAGAAGACTTATAGCAGATTGTAGTCGGTAGACTGGATAGATGTGAAACGTCAGGTCCGACCGAAGCTGGTCATCGACTATATCAAGAAGCGCCAGTACGGTGTAGAGCAGGTAAGTGGTCTACGTACTTCTATAGAGAACGGTATGATCCGACTGGATTGGAAAAACCCTTCTGATGATGCTTTTCGCGGCGTAGTCGTAGTGAAAAACCCTTTTCATGTCCCATCCTCTCCTTTTGATGGGATCAAACTCTATGGGGGACCGGACAGTTATACCTATGATAACTTTGGTGACAAAGAGGTGCAGAAGTATTATGCGGTCTTTACCTATGATGATGTACCCAACTATTCAGAAGCCGCCTGGGTCGGCTACAACGTGGAGTCGTGATGTTGGCGGGGATCATTTTTACTATCAGTGCCTTTATCTTTTTGGTAGCGATGTTGAAGCAGCTTTTTGAGACGAACGCTTTTTTTCGACGTCTTGAGCAGGCTCATCCGGAGAAGTATATTGAGCTTGGAAGTCCGAAATGGCATATCCAGTTTGGTGATACGACCTTTCGTGATGCGATGAAGTATATACGAAGTGGTGAGTTTGAAGCGCTTGATGATGCTATACTCTCACAGCACTACCGATCGATGCGAAGTGCAGAGAGGCTGGCTTATGTAGTAGCGGCAGTCGCAATAACGGTCACGATAGTCCAGGCCATCCAAGACTCTCTTTAAAGGTAGACAGATGAAAGTACGATGGACACTATTTCTTATTCCGATGTTCCTTATCAGCTTGGATGCTGCTCTCATCGATGAGAAAGATATTGAGAGTAAGATACTGTTTAAGGGCTGTAAGGGACTGCGTTTTAATGCAAATCCAGAGACCTACGAGTATGGGATCGCCCTCGGCTTTGTCAAGGGGACAGTGGATGCGTATCGTGAACAGTTACTGCACAGTGGCGCGAAGCCTAAGAAAAAGCGTTCCTTGACTATAGCCGGTATGACGAGGTCTGCCTGTATGGTATCGATAAAGGACAAGTCAGATGATAGGTTCTATGATGTCTTTAAGCAAGATGTCAAGCTCCATATCGCTCAAGAGTTCGATGGTGAGGTCTCTATCTTAAAAAAAAGTAAAAGCACTACCCCCGGCATAGAGTCCTTTTTTGAGAAGTATTAGTCTCTGATCCTATCGTTTCATACGGACGTTGACTCTCCACACCTTTGACTCATCAGCCTTTAATCTCATACTGAACCTGATCGAGTGACCATCGGGGCGTTCATAGACCTCGTCAGTGGTGATGGTAGTCTTTGCCCTTGCGTTGTTGGTCACACCCGGGATCGTCATCTCGATGCTCTTCTCACTCTCAGAGCGGTTGGTAAGGGTATACTCGACCATAGCTTCCATATACCTCTTATCATCATCACGTTCGAGCAGCTTCTCTTTGGCGATGATGTCAAAATCTGTTCCAAGGCGCAGTGTCACTTTCTCCCCTTTAGGGGTATTAGCAAGATGGGTCTCCCCAAGTAGTACGGTAGTGTCATTGACTGTAGAGTAGGTGCGTACCGTCCCTTTAGGCAGCGGCATAGCGAAGGGTGCGAGTTCTATATAACGGCTCACAGGCTGTTTACGTTCGCTTGGGGCATTAAAAGGTGAGCTCATGCGTACTTTATAGTGGCGTTTCACACTGTGCTCTTTTTTGTCGATGAACTTTATCTGGGTCTTCTCACTGTCGGCGACGGTGACTTTGAAAGGGATCGAGTAGAAGTGGTAGCCTTCATGAGCCTGATGGGCGACAGGGGCAGCTGCAGCCATAGCCATCACAGGCATGGCTTTCTCATAAGAGCGCATCTGGGAGACACGGTTGATATCACCGGCAAGAAGATGCATCTTGACATCCTCAAAACGTTTGCCAGACCTGTTATTGACCGTGATCCACCCGCTAAGGTCTGCCTTGTCTTTAGCAAGATCGATGACGTAGTCACTTTTCCAGCCGATGCCAGTGATCAGATAATCCAGTTCCACTTTGCCCTGAACATCCTTCTCTACATCGACATTCCATATAAGTGAAGGCTTCATTATCAGTTCACTGGGGATAGAGGAGAAGATGATATCGCTGTCCGCTATACCGCCGCTGATGCCCTCATCTGTCTTGATGACAGCGGGATCAGTGGCAAGCAGGGTACCTCGCTTTATGATCTGCTTCTCTTCTGGTCCACTTTTGAACTGTATCTCTTTACCGATATGTGCCTGCAAGATCTTCTTTAGTGTGATCTTATCGTAACGATACTGCTGTGAGAAGAGTGAGACAGCCTCTGGAAACTGCACATTGACAGAGTCGGTCTGTACCGTGGTCGCGACATCAGGATAGGTAATGGCCTGGACCCCTCTCTCCAGCTTCAGAGTCTTCTCCTCATGGACAAGACCAAGGTCGGAGTTATAGATGACCAGCGTCGCATCATCGACCTTTTCTGAGAGTGTCGAAGCGAAGAGAGAGAGTGTACTTGAAAGCAGGATAGTGATCATAAGAGGTGAGTTGGGTCGCAATCGTGATCCTTTTGTGATGAGTTGTAGTAAAAGTGTAGCAATACAATGATAACAGATAGAAGATGTTTTGGTATAAAACTGAATTTTAAATAGCTTCGTGTACAATTATGCTTATGATAAGAAAAGTCTTTAAAAAGAATAAGTCTACCAGTAAGTTTGATGCCTTTATTGAGAAGTATAAGATCCCGAGGGAATTTTTAAGTATCAATAGAAAGGCAGTCACACGAGCTCTTCTGGTAGGTATTTTCATCGCCTTTATCCCGATGCCGATGCAGATGCTGGCAGTCCTTGCTGTAGCTCCCTTTTTTAAGTTCAACATCCCCATCGCTATCTCCGTGGTCTGGTTAAGTAATCCTGTGACTATGCCCTTTATGTATTACGCCGAGTATCTGACCGGAAACTTCTTGATGATGGATGATGGACTTGACACAGTCGAGATGAGTATGGCCTGGTTTCAGAGCAATCTTGATGATATCTTCATACCTCTGTATGTAGGTGCGGTATTTTACTCCTTCGTAGTCTCGTTCCTGGTCTTCTTCATAGCCAACCGATGTTGGATGTCTTCGGTAAAACGAGAACAAGATGAGAAGAAGAAGTCACGATGGTTCAAGCGACGTTAAAAGCGTTCTCCTTCTCTGACACTTTTATGATCTGAGTCATAGTTATTGAGTCACTTGGCTTGATGCTTCCAAGTCGATCATCGTATCCTTTACTTCTCATGCCTCTATGCTAGCAATGTTCTTTGTTCAAAGAGTATGTTCTGTACCCTTAACTGATAGTACCTATTTTTTGGCATTTTTGGTGACTCCGTGAAGAGGATTTTTATCATGTGAATGAACATATCTCAGCAAAAGATTGTCACACTTTTTGTTATGCAGACTAGCTATGATTCTGGGAGTATTTACAGTAAAAGGAAACCTATGAGATCAAATCATATTTGGATAAATATCATGATATTTACAATCATGACTTCTATTTTTAGCGGATGTGGAGGTAGCAGTAGTAGTGATGATACTTCTCTACCTGCTGAGAAGAGCATGCCGGTCCAAACAGAAGAGCAGAGTACGAAGATACTGACCTATATC
>JAUWRZ010000411.1 GCA_030610325.1 Sulfurimonadaceae bacterium
AGACACAACTGCATCTCATCAGTTTCTCCAGTGATATGCTCTTTGTCCCTGATGAGATGAGGAAGATAGATGTGATGCTTAAAGCCCGTCACTATAAGAAGTGTGATCATCTTGAGGTCGAGAGTGATTACGGTCATGATGCGTTTCTTGTCGAGATCGACAGATTTGAATCGTATGTCCGTGAAGCACTACACACAAAAGATGACACGATCACCACCCCCGATCCAAGCCCATGGCATGAGAACAGTGTATAAGGAAAAAGATGGCAAAAGAAGAGTTTGAGACTAAGTTAGACAACGCAAAGATGGTCCTGGAGAGATTGATGGACCCTGAGATCGCACTAGATGCCAGCATCAAAGCCTATGAAGAGGGGATGAAAGAGCTCAAAAGTGCGCAGGAGATGCTGGAGAAAGCACAGCTGCGTGTCGAGAAGATACGCAGTGGTGACAGAGCGTGATACCTGGATGAAAGCAGCCGTCTTACAGCTTCCTGCTATAGGGATGAGCACGACTAAACTTTACCACTACATACGCATAGCGAACAAGCGTGGTGTCAAACTGCTTCTGCTTGGTGAGTACCTTTTAAACTCGTTTTTCAAAGAGCTTGAAAACACACCGATCGCTATGATAAAAGAGCAGAGTGATCACCATATCAAAGTACTTAAAGAGCTGGCGAAGCAGTACTCTATCACCATCGTCGTGCCACTGGTGATCGTGAAGAGAAAACAGCCCTATAAGACGGTGCTCAAGGTGGCTCCCAACTCTGTCTCGTACTATCATCAGCAGATCCTTATTGACTATAGTCACTGGAACGAGGAGAAGTTCTTTGCCAATGAGGTCACTACACTGCATGCTCCGATGATCTTTAATCTCGGAGGGTTGAAGTTCGCAGTGATGGGTGGATTTGAGTTGCACTTTGATGATCTCTGGTTTTACACCTCACTCAAGAACGTTGACTGTGTGTTGCTACCGACCGTTTCGACATTTGAGTCGCACAAGCGCTGGAGGGAGCTCATCAGATCCCGGGCTTTTACGCATAACTGCTATATACTTCGTGCAAATCGTATTGGGGAGTTTCAGGAGAAGACTTATGACTGGAGGTTCTATGGGGACTCACTGCTGGCCTCACCTAATGGTGAGATCGAAGACTCTCTAGCTGATACGGAAGAGCTGATGATCGTCGATATCTCACATGCTAAAGTCAAAGAAGCACGTAGAAGTTGGGGTTTTAAAGAGGCTTTGAACAAGCGTATATAAGATCGATGTGAAATGAACAGAGACCCCTTTTTGGGTCTATGGAAAATAGTTTTTCATACTGTTTTTTTTAATGTTTAAATCCCTTTTTTTAAGTAAAACAAACACTACTATGCACTATCAAACAAGATCACACTTTGAACTCCTCTCCTACTTTTTAAACCTCTAAATATCACTACTTTTTATGAGCCAAGAGTGCTGTAACAGATATTTTTTAGATAAAATATAGTGATAATCCACTCGAAGAGGTACCATGGCAAAGAAAAATGAAAGTAACGTAGATAGGATCAGAGATATCATCTTTGGTTCGCAGATGAAAGAGTCTGAAGCGAAGTTCAGCCAGGTGCATTCAGATATGGGACATCTCGAAGAGAGGTTCGCCACTTTGTTCAATGAGTCGCATGATAAGTTGAGAAAAGAGACAGAACGCTCACTGGAAGTGCTGGAGACAAAGCTAGATAATCTGGTCTCGATCGCCCAGAAAGATAAGACAAAACTCAAAAACATGATCGATACGACAGAAGAGACGCTACAAGACCGTTTGACACATCAGCAAGATGAGTTCAATGTGAAGCTTAAGACCATGAAAGAGAACGCTTTTGATGAGCAACAGAAGCTCAAAGCGGCCATGAACAGTATGAAAGCTGAGATCGATGCTGCCTTACGCGAAGGGCTCACTACTCTCTCTGATGATACAGTCTCACGAGAGAGTATGGCGCAGATGCTTATAGATGTCGCCATGAAGGTACAGAGGACCGATGTGGATGATGTACTTAGTGAAGGAGAAGAGACTGGAAAATAGTCCTTCCGAGCTCGATCAGTTAAAGCAGTTACTTATTGCAGACGAGATAGAGCAGTTAGACCGGCTTGAAGAGGAGTTAAGAGCTCTGACGTTTGAGTCCAATGATGAAGAAGTGATCCTTAAAAAAGTGACCCCGCTTTTTGATGAGATGCTGCTTGAGAGCCTTAAAGATAAAGGGGAAGAGACCGTCAAGATCTTTTCCGACCATATCTCCCAAATAATCACTTCTGCGTCACAAGAGAACACTGTCGAACTCAGTCGTGCTCTTCAGTCGACGATCACACCGGTCATCGTCGAAGCGATCGATGATAATAAAGACAAGATGATCGATGCACTCTATCCTATCATGGGTGGTATGATCTCCAAATATGTCTCTCAGGCTCTCAAAGAGTTTATAGAGTCGATCAATGAGAAGGTAGAAGAGGGGCTCTCTTACGAGCGTTATAAACGAAAGTTAAAAGCAAAGCTCTCGGGGGTAAGCGAGAGTGAGCTTCTGCTGCAAGAGAGTGCAGAAGCCCGTATCTCCTCACTCTTTGTCATCCATAAACGTAGTGGTCTGTTGATAAGTGAAGCGCATCTGGAAGATAAGGAGATCTCAGATGTCCATATGGTCGCCTCGATGGCCAGCGCTATCAAAGACTTTATCAATGACTGG
>JAUWRZ010000020.1 GCA_030610325.1 Sulfurimonadaceae bacterium
AGAAGACACATGGGCGCTTAGAGCTGGCTATAACTATGCAAAGAGTCCTCTTCGGGAACTAGATGGAACAACGACAAAAGGTGCAACACTAAATATGTTTAACCTTCTTGGTTTTCCGGTTAATATTGAATCCCACTATAGTGTTGGCGGAACCTACTCATTTAACGATAATATGTCTGCAGACCTTGCATTTGTCTATGCTGATGAGCAAAGTAATACATACGATACTTCGGCCCTTGTATCAGCTGGAATGGCAGATGAAGTCTCAGTTAGGCACAGTCAAACAAGCTGGAGTCTACAATTTAATTATACTTTTTAGTATTTTACCTATTCAGATCTTCCATGTTTGGATCATGGCATAGAGTCTGAGACCTCTGGTACCGAAGATCATAGGTTATTCCGGGACTGCTCATATTTCTGAAAGTCTGCCAACTATTTAAGGAAAATGGGAATAGAATATTCTTAGATAAATAGCTATTTCATGGAAAGACAGATGGATGAGAGTATTAAAAAGATCATCGACATTATTGAAAGTCTTGAGTCGCGAATAAATTCGTATTGGAATTTTTATATAGTCGTGGTCGTAGCGACCATTGGTTGGTTGATGTCGGCAAAGGTCCCATTTACAATCGACCAAGGTGTTGCTTTGACTATAGCTATAGGGCTGTTCTTTATAGCTAACTTCTTAGTCATGCGTTCCGCCACAAAATGTGTGATCGCATTCGAAGATGAACTTAATACAGCTTCACAAAAATATGAGTTCGATTCGGTTGTCTTGAAAGAAGAGCTATCGCATACTTCAATGCCAAGTCGATTGCTCCTGTCATATTTATTGCATGGTAGTATAGATATTGCAGTCATCTATGCCATTTGGAGTAAGTTGGCTTAATAGACAGCTTATTGTAGGCTTTCTTCTCAACAGGGCATAGACCATTGAGTATGACTGATGGAATCCTCCGGTACTTAGATCTTCAACCTATATCTCTACCCAGATAAAGCTGTAGATCTCATCGATGATACCATCAGCACTTCCATCAACGTTATTAAGATCATGACTCTCTGTCAGTGACTTACCAGCCTCATCGTAGGTATAGATGATGATAGAGTCAGCAGACCCATCTTCACTCCAAGTAGTACTCTCTGTCAATATGTGCCCATCTGTATCGTAGGTATAAGTAGTGGTAGTATAGGGCCACTCATACTCCTCAGCTTTTAAGGGGTCATAATATGTCTCTGTCAGTAGGTTCCCCTGCGTATCGTAGGTATAGGTCATGCTGGTATCTGGGGCATCCAGACTTTGATCTATTTCGAGCAGTAGATCGCCATCTAGATCATAGGTGAATATAGTCAAGGCTTCGACCATGCCATCAGCATCACTATCATGAGACTCTGTCAGTATGTTCCCACCAAGATCGTAGGTATAGGTAATAATGTGATCGACTATACCATTAGCATTGAAGTCCTCGTTATCTGTCAGTAGATGTCCAGCTATATCATAGGTATATGTACTAATAAAGTCAGCTATGTCATCTGCATCCCAGTCAGCACTCTTTGTCGATCTGTTGCCATTAGCATCATACGTAAATGTTGTGATCACATCAGCCATCTTGTCAGCATCATCATCTTCATTGATCGTCAGTATATTACCATCAATATCATAGGTATAGATAGTGATGAAATCGACTATACCATCGCCACCATCATCAATGGCAGTGCTTAGGAGTCTACCGTCAGTGTCTGAGGTATATGTGGTGATACGGTCAAATACTTTCTCTTCATTCAGTGTAGAAGAATCATGGCATCCTAAAAGGAGTGAGATACTTAAAGATGATATCAAGACAATGGAGATTCCAGTGATTTTATACATAAAAGACCTCTCTAATTCAAAATTAGTTTTGATATTTATAGTATATATGATTTTTTGTTACATCATCTCAGATCTGAAAAATATGAGTGATCCATGATCTGCTCTTCAGTTATCCTTGTATAATAGCAATATCTATTTTAATGTTACTGATCCCTATTTTATAAAGTAGGACAGATCGGATGATGCGCTTTAGGTAAGATCATAAAATAAGGATGATGATGCAAAAGATAGTTATAGTGATGTACTTACTGGTCGGTATCAATCTATATGGAGCAGACAAAGCAGAGTGTGAAGAGCTGTTTAGCACTGCTATACATAACTTTTATTTAGAGAACAGTTGTAAATATGATAAACATATATCGACCGCTATACGTAAGGTATTTGAAGAGCAAGGTTGCACAAAGCTATTTACTGATGATGATATGAAAAGGTTAAATAGTGAAGTCTTGGGTGATAGCTATCAAAAGATGAACAAGGTCGGTAGAGATGAGTTTTGTGAAAGTAATAAAGTAAAATATGATGAACTGGGAGAGAGATATCGGTAACACAGAGATTGATGACACTATTCCAGTCGCTCTTGCCGAACTCCCCTACAGGCGAGACTATTCCCACGACCTGACTCCATTTATTTACTACTCCCAGTACATCGATAGATACTGAAATGTGGCAGAGTCAGCGTTTCTTCGTAGCCCTTGAGAGATAGAACCAAAGCAGGCCTACGAGTGAAAAGAGGATGAGTGGTGCGATGTAGGGGCGTTCGGCGATGACATTGTAGGCAGAAGTGAGTGCATCTCCTGCCAGAAAACTACCGTAACCGACAGCGACGGCCCAAAGTGCTGCGGCTATGGCATTTAAGATGTTGAACTTGGTGAAGTCATATTTTGTCAGACCGATGGCGATCGGGATGAGCGTCTTGATGCCATAGACATACTTCTGGATGATGATGATCCAGGAGCCATGCTTTTTCATCAGTAGATGAGAGAGAGCAAGCTTCCTTTTGTGTTTATGGAGGTAGGTCATCATATCGCTCTTATGGTAACGCCCCATATAGAAGAGCAGGGCATCCCCGATGAAATTGGCGGTGAAAGCTACGGCAATACTGGTAGCGAGATCCATCTTCCCCATATAAGAGAGGACACCAGCCGCCATCAAAGCGACAAAACCGCCGCCGAGCGAATAGAGAAAAAGTACGATATAGCCATACGTGGCCAGGTTAGTGAGCATATCTTCCAAGTGTCTGCCTTACATCTATAGTTGTTTTATCTTCGCGATCTCATCGCGTAGTCGTGCCGCCTCTTCAAACTCAAGCCTTTTGGCTGCGTCTTTCATCTTGAGGGTCAGCTCTTTTAAGAGTTTTTTTCGTTCTGTTGCGGGCATCTTATCGGCTTTTTTACTTTTGTTATAAAGCTCACCCGTATCTTCAAGTTTAAGGTTCTTATCCAGGACCCGCTTGACTGTCGTCGGGATGATGCCGTGTTCTTTGTTAAAAGCATCTTGTCTTTCTCGTCGTTCATCGGTGATATCGATGGCACGCTGCATGGAACCCGTTATCTTCTGGGCATAGAGGATGACACGACCTTCGCTGTTACGTGCAGCGCGGCCTATAGTCTGGATCAGTGCAGTCTCTGAGCGTAAAAAGCCCTCTTTGTCCGCGTCGAGGATAGCGACAAGACTTACCTCGGGAAGGTCGAGCCCTTCACGAAGCAGGTTGATCCCGACCAGCACATCAAAGTCGCCGACACGCAGTCCCCGAATGATCTGGTTACGTTCGATGGCATCGATATCTGAGTGCATATATTGGATCTTGATACCGAGGTCAGCCAGGTACTTGGTAAGTGCTTCGGCCATCTTCTTTGTCAATACAGTGACCAGGACGCGTTCATCTTTGGTAATGACTCTTTTTATCTCATCATGCAGGTCTTCTACCTGGTTGTCTGAAGGTTTGATAGTGATAGGAGGATCAAGTAGACCGGTAGGACGAATGATCTGATCAGCTTTGACACTGGAAAGTTCAAGTTCGTAAGGTGCAGGAGTAGCCGAGACAAATAGATAGTGAGGTGCTTTGTTGATAAACTCATCTTGCTTCAGCGGCCGGTTGTCCAGTGCGCTTGGGAGACGAAAGCCATACTCTACAAGGACCTCTTTTCGACTACGGTCTCCGGCGTACATACCGCGAAACTGTGGTAGGCTGACGTGGGACTCGTCGACAATGATCATATATTTATCATGATGCAGATCAAAGTAGTCTAATAATGTATAGGGAGCTTCCCCCGGTTTTTTGTCAGTGAGATGGCGTGAGTAGTTTTCGACACCCTTACACATCCCTGTAGTCTCGAGCATCTCAAGGTCGAACTCAGTACGCTGTTTCAGTCGCTGTGCCTCGACGATCTTACCGTTTGCCAACATATCATCGAGTCTGGGTCCAAGTTCATCCTCTATTAGTTTAGCAGCACGTACAAGTTTCTCTCTACCCACAGTGAACTGTGAAGTGGCATAGATGTTGACACTTTTTTTGTCCTCAAGCCGCTTGTTGGCAATAGGCTCGAAGAGATAGACGGCCTCTACGTCATCACCAAAAAACTCGATACGTACCGCCTCCTCTTCGAGATAAGGGGGATAGATGTCGATGACATCACCGCTTACACGGATATGTCCGCTGTCAAAATAGCTGTCATTTCGTGAATAACCCATCTCGACAAGGCGTAAGAGCAGCTTCTTCTGGCTGATCTCATCACCAATGCTTATGATCTGTACCATCTTCTCATACTCTTCGGGATCTCCAAGTCCGTAGTTGGCAGAGACGGAAGCGATCACGATGACATCATCGTAACTGAGCAGGTTAGCCGTTGCAGAGAGACGTAACCGTTCAAGTTCCTCATTGATGGAACTGTCTTTTTCTATAAAGAGGTCTTGTCTTGGAATGTACGCCTCAGGTTGGTAATAGTCGTAATAACTGATGAAGTACTCGACATGGTTATTGGGAAAGAAGGCCTTGAACTCACTGTAGAGTTGTGCGGCAAGGGTCTTGTTGTGTGTCATGATGATAGTAGGTATCTGTGTACTCTCTATCACCTTTGCCATGGTGAAGGTCTTACCGCTGCCGGTCACTCCTTCTAGAGCTTGATAGCGATTACCTTTTTTAATACTTTCTGCGAGTACATCGATAGCTACAGGTTGGTCACCTGCGGGCGCATACTCTGTGACGACTTCAAATCTTGCCAATATCTGCCTTTTACTTGAAGGTGTTTTTTGAGGGTATCTCTGATAACCCTATATAGTACCCCTTAACGGGGGCCGGTATTATTAGAAGTGCCCTTAATTATGGTAGAATTATAGCGAAGTAGAAAATACAGACCCAATAGGTAGGCATCGATGGAAGAACAGACGACTCTGCAAAGATTGAGCGAACGCGTGACACAGATACTGCAGCAGCATGACAGTATGAGAGAAGAGATAACGGCTTTGCGTATGGAGACAGTGACACTTAAAAGTGAAAGTGAGGCAAAAGATGCCGAGATCGACCGTCTGACAGAAGAGAACGGGATGAAAGATATGGAGATCGAGGATATCGTCAGTAAGATAGAGAGTATCCTTGGCTGATACCATGGAAGTCTAGGACAAGTCATGAACAAAAAGATCACGCTTAATATCAATGGAAGTCGTTTCGATATAGATATCGAAGTCGAGTTTGCCCATTTCTTGGAGCAGCAGCTGGAAAAAGATCTGAACATGGAAGGCAGTAATAGTTTTAAGACACTTTTACAGGCTTATATACGTAAAAACTACGAACTTTACAACCAGGAGATCGAGATAAAAAGATTGTTAGAGCAGACCCAATAAGCAAAAAAGCTGTTTTTTTCTGCCTTTTTTCCACATTTTTTATTATTTGATGTTAAAAATTAACTAATTTTATCTGTTTGTAAGTGTAACTTCTTCATAATCTCAGTAAGGCTACAAGCGTAACCTAAAATTTTGAATGAAGGAGTAAGCCATGAAAAGAAGTGGTTTTACTATGATCGAATTGATCTTTGTTATCGTTATCCTGGGTATTTTGGCAGCAGTCGCCATTCCGAAACTTGCAGCAACACGTGATGATGCGAAGATCGCTAAAGGTGCGTCGGAAGTCGCGACAGTCGTCTCAGATATTGGTGCATACTATACTGCTCAAGGTGTCAATGGACAGTGGGGTGATATGACGAATGTAGGCTTGAAGTTATCTGGTGGTACGTCTGATGCATCATCGACTAACTCTACGACAGCTGCATTCTATGTAGACTCGACAGGTGCAGAGTGTATTAGCTTTACAATGACTGCTACGGATGGAAATCTGACAGTTGTCGATGGTGGTGGTACTACATCTGTCTGTACGGGCATCCAATCTGCAGCGGCAGACCTGAAACTTGTTCACCAGTTTGGTGGTTCAAGCGTTAAGTGGTAGAGAGGCGCACTCTTGTAAAAGAGTGCTTATCCCAAGAGTAATAAAGAGTGATAAATCCAAAATAGCTTGAGCTGTTTTGGAATAACAGGTGTTGAGATGAATAAAGCGTTCACGATGATAGAACTTATTTTTGTAATTGTTATTTTAGGTATACTCGCAGCAGTAGCAATTCCAAAACTATCTGCAACACGTGATGATGCTATATTAGCCAAGATATCACAGTCGATGGCGACTGCGTCAACAGAGATAGCCTCTTATGCTATCTCTCAAGGTGAGATCGAAGCAGACCTGAGTCTCATGTCCAATGGGATCAAAGGGATGGTAGATAGAGGTGACGCGACATTAGATATACCAAACAAATCAGTAGACTTTCAGATGGGCAGTAACACAGACTGTCTTACATTTATAGTGTATGATGGTGCGCTCGATGCGAACCTTTCCCTTGTCTATGGGGCAGGACCTGATTCTCTTTGTAGCCAGTTACAATTGATCTTTGATGCCAGAGAGTACCCCATCCCTCTGAGAGGCCAGAGAGTGAGCTTCTGATGAGTAGTCATACAAGAAAAGCATTTACGATGATAGAGCTTGTCTTTGTCATCGTCATATTGGGCATCTTGGCAGCGATAGCAGTACCGAAGTTCGCAGCGACCAGAGATGATGCCAAGATCGCGAAGACAAGAAGTACGATAGCTGCTGTCAGATCGGGTATCGTGACAGAGCGTCAGCAAAGATTGTTTAGAGGTGATAACAGTTGGATAGAGTATTTAGATGACAATACGACATTGACGCCACCATATTTTACAAATGTAATAAAGTATGGTGAGACGGATGAGGGTTGGACTGAATCACCTACCAATACCTATACCTATAGCCTTACAGGGAAAACAGCAGCATTTACTTATGAGGATACAAATGGTACATTTGACTGTACTCCAAAAACAGGCTTGTGCACTACGTTGACACAATAATTGCACTACTATAAAATAATCCTTCTTGGCTCTCCTTTGGAGCCGTTGACTTATCAGTCTGAACCATCACTTCTCC
The DNA here is from genome assembly GCA_030610325.1 of Sulfurimonadaceae bacterium. GTDB lineage: Bacteria > Campylobacterota > Campylobacteria > Campylobacterales > Sulfurimonadaceae > BB26. The sequence continues at coordinate 7,350 of JAUWRZ010000020.1, forward strand.
CTTATCAAAAAGTAAAGATCAAACTACGTAACCGTGAGCTTTTCGGCTGTGTAGCTGAAGAAGTGGCTCAACCGGAGTTTAAGACACTTTCCATCTTGGAAAGTATGGATGAGTGTTTTTCAAGTCAGCAATATAAGAGTGCAAAGTTCATCGCAGATTACTATTTTAGTTCACTTGGTGAGGCATTGGGACTTTTTATACCGTTTTTGGACGGGGAAGAGGGAAGAGAGAAGAGAGAAGAAGAGATCACGAAGGGGGCAGAGGTTGGTGAGATCGTACTAAGTAAGAAGCAAGATGAAGCTTTAGCCTTTTTACGACAACATAAGGTCTCGCTTCTTTTTGGTGATACGGGTTCAGGTAAGACGGAGATCTATATGAAGTATTTCTCAGAGATACTTCAAGATGAGAAACGTGTGCTCTTTTTGATGCCGGAGATCTCCTTGACGCCACAGATGCAGATACGTTTGGAGAAGTTTTTTGGTGAGATGGTGGTCATGTGGCATTCGAAACTGACTAAAAAACAGAAGATAAAAAACCTGGAAGCTATCTATGATGGCTCAGCCAAGATCATCGCTGGTCCACGTTCGGCACTCTTCTTACCTATAAAGGATCTGGGGCTTATCATCGTTGATGAAGAGCATGATGAGAGTTATAAATCATCCTCAAGACCTCGTTATCAGGCCCGGGACATGGCCATATATACTGCCTCTCAGCTAAAGATCCCAGTCGTGCTTGGAAGTGCGACCCCTTCACTGACCTCTTATGCGAAATTTCCCCATTTTCGTCTTAAAGGCGGGCATTTTGGGGCAAAGCGAAATGTGGTGTTTGAGCCGCATAAAGAGGAGATCACGCCACTTATCGAACACTCTGTGGCTCAGATGTCCAAGCAGGGTGATCAGGGGATGGTCTTTATCCCGACTCGGGCAAACTTCAAGTATCTTATCTGTGATGCCTGTGGCTTTACCTATGAGTGCCCGTTTTGCAGTGTTGGGATGAGTGTCCATCGCAATACGCGTACAGTCCAGTGTCATTACTGTAACTATTCAGAAGCGATCCCTCAAAAATGTCCTAAATGCTCACATGGAGACCTGGTCAGTTCCAGACTGGGGACAGCAGAAGCAACATCATATTTCAAAGAACACTATTCACATATAGCGGTCGAACAGTTTGATCGCGATGTGATAACCACACAGAACAAACTCAAAAGTGCCTTGAAACGGTTTAATGATGGCAAGACGGATCTTCTTGTCGGGACGCAGATGTTATCCAAAGGGCATGACTATCATGATGTGACGCTTGCCGTAGTACTCGGCCTAGATAATATTTTAAATATGAGTGATTATCGTGCACGTGAAAAGGCGCTTTCACTACTGATCCAGATCGCGGGACGAAGCGGAAGGAAGAAAGAAGCTCTTGTCCTGGTCCAAAGTTTCAATGAGGATTTTTTTGCCCCCTACATCGAGTACTATGAGCAGTTCCTTAAAGAGGAGATGCTCTTCCGAGAGGGGATGTACCCTCCATATAAAAAACTCTGTCGGGTACTGTTTGCACATAAATATGCAGAGAAAGCTCGTGATGAGATGGAGCAGATGCAGGCGAGATTAGCAGGGCTGGGAACAGTAGTCGTCGTTGGTGCCGGGGTCGCACCTATTGAACGTATAGCTGGTAAATACCGTTTTCAGATCCTTCTGCGTGCAGACAAAAGTACTGATATCATCCGTGCCGTGAGAAGTTGTAAGACAGAACTGGCAGAAATAGATATGGACCCAGTGGAATTCAACTAAATATCGTGCTTATTTATTAAAAATTAACGAAACAAGCAGTAGAATGATAATAAGAGCAGACTTGATGGTCTAAAAGGTAAGAAAATATGCTTAGGGATTGGTCTTCACTGAGGATAACGGTACTATTATATTTATTAGTGTTCCTGTTTCCTATTAACCTCTATTTCGCAAATAAACTGATCGATGATACGCAAAATGATGCGACGACTGTCAAAAATATCGGACTTATCGGTGGGGGTATCCAGCAGTTGACGATCTATGCCCCGGAGAAGATCGACAAGCAGCTGATGTCTTCGTTGGACCTTTTGCTTAGTCATGTCGATAGCGAGTTTATGCAGCGAAGTTCCAATCAGTTCGACATAGGCTTTCACAATCCGCAGATAGAGTTCTCATCACTAAAAGTGTGCTGGCGAAACTTTAAGACCAGCCTTCCCAAACAGACAGAGCGCAAGGCGATCCTTAAAAGTGGGGAGAAGTGCTGGAAACAGTCTACCAAGCTAAGTATTGTCGTAGAGAAGATGGCAAACGTCAAGCGCGAGCAGGCATTGAACGGGCTCTACCTGAGTCTTGTCTTCACTATGATAATAACAGTGTTGATGATCTATTTTATCCGTGCTTATATGCGAAGACAGCTTGAGAAGCATACGATCTATGATCTCGCTACCAAGTTGTTTAATCGTGATTACTTCTATGCTGAGATCGCTCCGGCTTGCTCGCTTGCAGAGCGGCATGAGTACGATCTCTCTATAATGTTTATCGCTATTGATGATTTTGATGATATGCTCAAGATGTTTGGTACGGAGAAGAACGATAAAGTACTTGAGAGGTTTGGAGGTCTTCTACTCTCCCTGACACGGACAAGTGATACGACCTGTCGTTATGATGATGATACCTTTGCCATCATAACGCCGCAAACAGACCTTCAGAACGTCCTTATGGTGGCAGAGAGGATACGTATGAAAGTGTTGGCCCATGATTTTATGATCCAGCATCCCATGACGGTCAGTCTGAGTGTCGCTAAATACCAACCGGGTGAAGAGGTCAATGGCTTTGTCCAGCGAGCTGAGAAGACGTTAGACGAAGCCAGGAAGGTACGTAATAAAGTCTTGACGGCAGAGGTGATGAGATCATGAAGACAGAGAGCCTCCCTTGGAACATAACCATCTTCCTCTATCTTCTTATACTACTCTTTCCGGCTAACTTCTATCTGGCGTATCACCTTTCTGATTCACTCGAGAAGGACTCTGTTGTCATGAAAGACGTTGGAGGTCTTGGCGGTGCACTGGAATATGCAAAACGAAGTGGTACGATCGACCCCGGAAGCGCGGCATATATTGAAGAGCTTTTTCAGCGTATTGACCGGGAGTTCATGCAAGAAGAGGCAAGTCAGACCAATTTTGGTTTTCATAATCCTGAGGACACTTTTGACAGTCTGTATAACAAATGGAAAAGTTGCAAGTACGAGTTGATCGATGCTAAAAGTCAGTTTAGAGCCTGCCTGAAGGACTATGAGCGTTTTTCGATGGCAGTCTTCTCACGACTCGAGGCTGAACGTGAAGGTACTCTCTACATACTCTATGCCCTTTTGGTCGCGACACTGTTCATCATCGCTGTCATCGTCTATATCATGCGGATCGATATAAGCCAGGAGAGTGGTAAACATGCACTGATGGACAGCCTGACAGGTCTCTATAATCGCAGCTATTTTCTTGAGGAGATCAAACATGCTTCAGCGCGTGCCAGCCGGACGCTTCAACCTCTCTCCATAATAGCTTTTGGAGTAGACGACTTTGATAATATCACTTTGGACAAACGTGATGCCCTGCTTGCAGCGTTTGGTGCCTTTCTTTCACCTTTGATCCGTTCCAGTGACATTGCTTGTCGAGTCAGTGAGAACCAGTTTGTCGTGATCGCTCCGGATACGGAGATAGAGAAGGTGAAGATCCTTGCCGTACGACTGCGCAAAGCAGTAGAGAAGCAGCACCTGATGACTGAAGCTCCTGTGACTATCAGTGTCGGAGGCTCCCAGTATGAGAACGGAGAGAAGAGTAGCGAGTTTATTCGCAGAGCAGAAGTAAAATGGCATGAAGCCAAAGAGTTTAAGAACAGAGTGATACTGGATAAATAGAAGTTCTCTCTAACATCTGAAACGCTACAATCCCCTATGATCACAAGATACCCAACCAAACAGATATTTGTCGGGGATGTCCCCATTGGCGGAGATGCTCCGATCTCAGTACAGTCCATGACATATAGCAGGACGCATGATATCGCGGCAACAGTAGAACAGATCAATCGTCTGCACTTTGCAGGTTGTGATATCGTACGTGTAGCTGTCCCTGAAAAAGAGGATGCCCTTGCTCTTAAGGCGATCAAAGAACAGACCTCCCTACCGCTTATCGCTGACATACATTTTAATCATCGTCTGGCCCTGATAGCAGCAGAGACTGTAGATTGTATCCGTATAAATCCGGGAAACATCGGAGAGAAGAGTCGTGTAAAAGAGGTGGTCAAAGCATGTCAGGAGCGCGGTATCCCTATTCGGATCGGTGTGAACTCAGGCAGTCTGGAGAAGCAGTTCCAAGACCGGTACGGACAGAGTGCCGAGGGTATGGTGGCTTCAGCTGAGTACAATATCAAGTATCTTGAGGACCTCGGGTTTAGTGATATCAAAGTCTCTTTGAAAGCCAGTGATGTCGAGCGGACCGTGGCTGCATACAGGATGCTGCGACCTAAGAACGACTATCCGTTCCATCTGGGGGTCACTGAAGCCGGGACTATCTTTCATGCGACTATCAAGAGTGCGATCGGACTGGGGACACTGCTGCTTGATGGTATTGGTGATACGATGCGTATCTCTATTACCGGAGAGCTTGAAGAGGAGATCAGAGTCGGTCGTGCGATCTTAAAAGATAGCGGGGCCGCTGCTGAAGGTTTGAACATCATCTCCTGTCCGACCTGTGGACGGATAGAGGCTGATCTGGTCACTGCTGTAGCAGAGATAGAGGAGCGTACAAAACACATCAAAGCACCACTGAACGTCTCGGTGATGGGCTGTGTGGTAAATGCTATCGGTGAAGCACAGCATGCAGATGTCGCCATCGCCTATGGTAAAGGGGCCGGACTGGTCATGGTCAAAGGTGATGTGGTCGCAAGGCTTGCGGAAGATGAGTTGGTAGAGCGTTTTATCAGTGAAGTCGAGACGATGGCTGATAAGCTTGAAAAGGAGTCTTAGCAGTGGAAGAAGCTCTTTATAATCTATCATTCGAGCGTTCGATCTTAAGCTCGATCATCTTCGATCCTTCACAATTCGATGAGTTGGAGGCAAGACTTAAAGCTGACGACTTCTACCTTCCGGCGCACCAGGATATCTACCTAGCGATGAAAGCGCTGGTCAAAGAGGACCGTCCGATCGATGAGGAGTTCATCAAAAAAGAGCTCAGCATCAAGAAGAGATTTGATGAAGGGACTCTGCTGGAGATCCTCTCCTCCAATCCGATCTCAAATACCATGGCCTATATCCATGAGATACGCGATAAAGCGCTGAAACGGCATCTTCTTACCCTGACGACAGAGATAAAGCGTGTGACCCTTGAAGAGGACCTGCCAAGCAGTGAAGTCGTCAATCTGGTAGAGAAGAAGCTTTATGAGATCACACAGGATAATCAGACCAGTGATTTTAAAGATGCACCGAGGATCACAGAAGATACGATGGCCTACATCGCAGAGATGAAGGCAAGAGGAAACTCTGTCCTCGTTGGTGTAGATACCGGCTTTGCTGAACTAAACAAGATGACAACAGGCTTTGGAAAAGGCGACCTGGTCATCCTCGCTGCCCGTCCTGCGATGGGAAAGACCTCTTTGGCGTTGAACATGGTGCAAAACCTGCTTGAGCAGGGAAAAGGGGTGGCTTTCTTCTCACTGGAGATGCCGGCAGAACAGCTGATGATGCGACTACTGAGTATCAAGACATCTATCTATCTTCAAAAATTGCGTGTTGGTGATCTTAATGATGATGAGTGGAGCCGACTTAATAATGCGATCGAACAGATGCAGCAGAGTAAACTGTTTGTCGACGATCAGGGCTCGGTAAATATTAATCAGCTTCGTTCACGTCTTCGCAAGTTAAAGAGCAAACATCCTGAGATCGAGATGGCGGTCATCGACTACCTGCAGATCATGAGTGGTACAGGGAACAAAGACCGCCATCTTGAGGTGAGTGAGATGTCCCGGGGACTGAAGATGCTCGCACGTGAGCTTGAGATGCCGATCGTCGCACTCTCTCAGCTAAACCGGGGAGTCGAGTCCCGCCATGACAAACGCCCTATGCTGAGTGATATCCGTGAATCCGGTTCGATCGAGCAGGATGCGGATATCATCTTGTTCGTCTATCGTGATGATGTCTACCTCTATAAAGAGGAGAAAGAGCGGGAGAAAGCCGCCAAGGCTGAGGGGAAAG
>JAUWRZ010000185.1 GCA_030610325.1 Sulfurimonadaceae bacterium
AATCTCGATGATACCACTAAAAGAAATCAGATTAAGTTTGGATTAAGGCGTATGGGCATTTTAGTACCTTTATGGATATGTACCCAATGTCGGATAAGAACATCAGCTCGCGCTGACATCCTCCCCTAAGAACCGTACGTGCGACTTTCACCGCATACGGCTCAAGCATTGATAGCTAAAACGTTGTTTGTCGGGTACATATCCATAAAGGTACTAAATTACATCGATGATGTTGAGCTTCGTCAGCAGATCGAAAAGCAGCTTAATAAGATAGAAAGTGCTAACAAGTTCTCCAAGGCGATATTCTTTGGCAATAGCGGAGAATACCTCTATGCCAACAAAAACGAACAGGATATCGCCAGCAATAGTCTACGGCTTATCCAAAACACGATCATCTGCTGGAACTATCTCTATTTCTCAGACAGGTTGGCCAAAGAGAAGGATGGTAAGGTGAAAGAGCAGATGATCAGATCGATACAGAACGGCTCGATCGTCCATTGGCAGCATATCAACTTTTATGGGGAGTATGATTTTACGGAGAAGGGTGATGACAAGGAATACCAATTTGATATGAAAGCTATAAAGCGTTTGACGGTGGAAAAGGTCGAGTAAGTCTTACAAAAGTGATCCAGGGAGAAGTATAGGGCATTTAAGTCTTGTTTAAGACGGATAGGGAAAAAAGTCCCTTTGTAGGTAGACACCCATTAAAAGGTGCTTTTATGATCATAGGATACATCCGAGTCAGTACGGAACAGCAGTCTGTCATGAACCAAAGACATCGGCTTCTTGAGTATGCCCAGCAGCACAAGATGATCATCGATGAGTTCATCGAGCTTGAGATCTCATCCAAGAAGAGTCAGAAAGAGCGTCTGATCGAATCGCTCTTGAAGAAGCTGAAGAGCGGTGATGTCCTGATCTGTACAGAACTATCTCGACTCGGCAGGAACATGCTGGAGATCTTGAACCTGATAGAGCGGTTTAATCAGTCAGGCATCAAGCTGATCTTTGCGAATCAGCCAGAGCTGTCCACTGATCAAAACGAAGCATTATCCACATTACTGTTGGCCATCTATGGTTATTTTGCACAGACTGAGCGTGAGATCATCAGTGAACGCACGAAGCAGGGACTTGCTGCTGCCAGAGACAAAGGAAAGGTATTGGGTAGACCAAAAGGTGCTAGGAACAAGACGCGGGTCTTGGACCCATATAAAGACGAGATCAAGAAGTATCTGGAAATGGGACTGAACCAGACCAGTGTCTTGAAGCTCATCAACTCACAGCTGGAGAAGCCTATTTCGTTGACATCACTACGTTATTTCATCCAGAATGATAAAGAGTTGACGATGGTTTGACCTTTTGACTTTTACATTTACACGCTACTTCGTTATTGATCAAAGAACTACAACCCACCCCTAACGCACAAGGAGTGAGTGTCACGATTCGCTGCGACTTTGACATCTTTGCAGGGATCGTCTTTTTTCCCCTTCCGCTTTTGTCTTATCACCAGATGCAGTTTTCGTAGTTGCCCATCATCGAGATACTCTTCCATGAACCTGTTGATCTGATCGAACGCCTCTTGCGCCCCTTGCTCATCAGTGTTACAGTAGAGAGACGGTAGCTTCGAGCATTTGTGCCCATACATTTGATTGACCAGCGTGGCAATCGCTGTATCTTTTCGGTCTTGATCATTCAGTGGCCATAATCCCCATGTATCGATCTGTTTGAGGAGGTAGGTGGAGGTGATATGATAGTTGTATATACCACTGGTCTTAAACCTGGGCCTGGCCATATCTGTCTTTTTTTGCTTTTGCATATCCTATCATCAATGTGCTTGTTCTTTTCGTTATGCCCTAACGCTATTCTTTACGTTATGCTTGTACTACAATAAGAGAGCGGCTTAAAGGCGGTCCGACAGAGGAACACTATGTCCAGAAGAGGGGAGAAGGAGTCAGGTCATCGTCAATATGGTGGGCACAGACTGCGAAAGTATAAGGTCACCTATGGTTATGCACTTGACCAAGAGGGCACTTGTGGACATGAGTATAGGGTGACACCCTTAACGGTGTCGTATGGCCAGTCTTATAAAAAGATCATCTTCTCGTTTCTCGATGTCGAGATCGGCATCGATAGGAGGTCTGCGATGCTCAAGTACCGGGATGAGATCATGTAAGACGATCCCATAGTTTCTGAACATCGGGAAACTCACCTCTTTTATGCGTGCATCATGAATCTCCTTCGCGAGGGTGCTCAGTGCACATCGATAAGCGCCCTCATTGGTGAAGTACTGCATATGGTAGTCATGCATAAGCTCTATGTTCTTTAGCCAGACTCTGCGTTCATACTCACCGATGAGCATGTTGGCATGGACTCGTTCTGTCAGCTCTTTGAGTGTCGCATCGGCTTTCTCCTCTCTGGATTCCAGGATATGCTCGAACTCATCACAGTAGTGTTTAAGCAGTTCCATCAGCTCACTGCCGCTGTACTCTTTGCCTGCAGTGTTATGCAGATGTTGGGTAGTCGGTGTCGGACCAAAGTCCAAAGCATCCAAAAGCTCGACAGTCGCATTTAAGAACGTATACTTATCAGGTTGAGTCTGATCAAAACCCACCCCTTTACTGGATATCCTGGGAAGAGCACCCACATAGCTTAGTATCATAATATTACCTTATAGATAAAGTATAGCATATTATCTTGGTGGCGACTGCATCTACGGAAATATAGTGCAACATCTTTATTACTCTAACCAGAGGTCAAGACCTCCATCTTTTAGACGGACAGATCTATCGCCTATTGTTTGAACGATCATACTGTGTCTCAAAAGATGAGATGAAATACAGAATTGAGTAGATAAGTGACATGGTCATGAGGTCAGTGTGGCTTTTTTTGTAACATTGAAGAATATAACAAATTTTGTGATTTAAAAGTTATAGAATCATTCGATTGATCAAGGTTTTTTATTGTATATCTTGAAGGGATGGGACAAGAACTTTTAGCACTCCTTCTTTAAAAGACGGACGTGCTCTACTCTCAAATATCGCTATCGGGTCGATGCTTACTACTTCTGATGGTACTTCAAGCATAGATGGTGACTGCTCTAGAGGGATTAACAGTCTTGCATCACTCTGGGATGCCATAGCCCTTGGCTTAGTCCCAAAAGACCAAGAATGGTCTTACTGACACTTATAGGTGTGGACGAGGCTACGAACGATGCAGAACCATCTCAATATCTATCATAATGACAAAAGGCAGGCGTGAAGTAGCATATGAACTTATCCATAAAAGCCTTCTTTACCTCGTTAGGGGTCTTGAATCTGTTAATAGCAGGTGTGCTGGTCTTAAGTCTCTATGAGCTTGATCAAAGCAGCCATAGATTGAAGGATATAGAACATAACAGGTTCTTGATGATCCAAAAAGCTGATGAACTGAGACAGACATCTGACGACCTGACACGTTTCGTGCGGACCTACGCTGTGACCTTGGACGAACGATATAGGCAGGGCTATCATTCAGTCTTAGGTATCAGAAACGGTAAAGATATTCGACCGATGCATCAGGAGAGGATCTATTGGGACTTATTGGAACCACTTCGTTCACTAAGGCATCCATTAGATAAAAGAAGCTCTCTAAAAAAAGAGATGGAAAAGCTCCCTTATACAAAATATGAGATAGAAAAGCTAAAAGAGTCTGAAAACAACTCGAATCAACTGGTCAGCATTGAGATCGAGGCGTTCAACGCACTTGAGGGTCTCTATAAAGACAAAGATGGAAGATATACGATCAAGAAGAGACCAGACCAACAGTTGGCGATCGGGCTCCTTCATTCGGATAGTTATCACAAAGCTAAAGAGAGGATCATGCTCCCGATCGATGAGTTTTTAGCATCATTGGATGAAAGGACTCAAAAAGAGATAGAGACCTACAATGACGAAGTCACTGCAGAGATAAGGTTTGTCGCTATTGTCTTCTCTGTCAACGTACTCATATTGATACTTGCTTATCTTTTCATAGCACCAAAGATACTGACACCGATAAAAAGGATGACAAGACTTATCGATCAGTATCAAAACGGTGAGAGAGGGTTAAAAGAGACGGTCGAGAACGATGATGAGATCGGCTCGATGATAAGACACTTCTTTGTCATGATGCAGAGTCTGGACAAAAGATTTGATATCATCCAAAAGATAACGATCACTGATGAGCTGACCAATGTGTATAATCGTAAATATTATAACGAGAAGGTCTCCGAGTCACTCTCTTTGTACAAAAGATATAAGACACCGTTCTCGATGATCATGTATGATATCGATCGCTTTAAAGATGTGAACGATACTCATGGTCATGATGTTGGGGATAAGGTGCTTGTCAAGTCATGTGTGTTAGTCCGAGCACTGATCCGAGAAAGTGATCATATCTTCAGGATCGGTGGCGAGGAATTTATAGTCATTCTGTCTGAGACTAAACTGGCAGAAGCGACCTCTGTCGCTGAGAAAATAAGACAGAGTTTCTCAGTGACCAGCATTTTCAAGGATGTATACATCACGATCAGCGCCGGTCTGACAGAAGTACGACCGAACGACACTGAGGAGTCGATATATCAAAGGGTAGATGACTTGTTATATTTATCTAAGAAGGATGGACGAGATAAGGTCTCGACACAGATCGTCGGGGATGTCCTATAATGACCCCATGTCGACGACAGCTCAAAGATAGAAGGACCAAAAAAACTAAACCACTCTGGACTGAAAGTCCAGAGGTTTCAGGTGGAATGAAATTCCATCACTCTAAGATCATCGGATCAGCGTCCTGATTCGATGGGTCTCGATGATGTTCCAAATACTCCTGGACCATCTCTTCCGAGATGTTCCCTGTACTCCAGGCCTCATACCCTATCGGGGAGTGTAATAAATTCTGTGTCAACACCTAAGTTCATCTGATATCGTATCATAATCCTAAAGCATCTTTGAGTCTCTCCTTGAAGAATATGTTGAGCTGAGAGATGGTCAGACTCCAGTTCTGGATTGGCATGGTCCACTTTTTCTCAGCGTTTTGTATGCCAGCAAACAGTAGCTTTAGTAAGCTATTATCATTAG
>JAUWRZ010000317.1 GCA_030610325.1 Sulfurimonadaceae bacterium
GTAAGCGTTAAGTGTAGGTAATGGGATACCCATAGACCCAAACCACTCGGCTACCGCACCAATATCATCCCATTTATGCATTGCCGGACTAAAAAAGCCATAGGCTAAGATCAGGCGCAGTAACAGTAACGAGGCATCTTGCCCTTTGTTCAACAGTTCATCAAGCCATTTTGTAAACATAACACACCTCCTGAAAATATCATAGATGTTGGTACCTCTCAAGACCCCTCAGGTATTCAGAGATACGACATCACGCTATTTGGGCAGTAAAGACTGCCCGAATGATCAACCACATTTACCAGCGCCACATTTACCTTTGGTCGCTGCTTTGGCTTTATCGCCACCGCATTTGCCTTTTGTCATCTCTTTGGCTTTATCACCGCCGCATTTGCCTTTAGTCATCTCTTTGGCTTTGTCACCGCCACACTTACCTTTTGTCACCTCTTTGGCTTTATCACCACCGCACTTCATCGACTTTGAAGTGCCACATTTACCTGCACCGCACTTATCAGCAGCCAACGCAGAAGTAGCTCCCAGACCTGTAAAGAGTGCTGCTCCAATGAGTAGCGCCATCAAGTTCATCTTTTTCATCATCAATCCTTTTTTCTCTTTATTTACAGACATTCTAACATCCCTGAGACATGGATGTCTGTGATGTTTGTTACATAAGCATTGTAGCTTTGCATAAGAAATAAGAATATAATAGGGAGGGATTACTATAAGTAATTAAAATAAATAGCAAAAAAGTAATAAAAGGGGATAAAGACAGCTCTTAGTAGTTCATACCTCGTATCTTCATCAACCTCGGCTCCTCGTCCTTAGGTTGATAATCCAGTAGGAAATGGGTCTTACTGCTATAGAGCCGGAAATGCTCCATCTCACCAAGTTCATCGACAAGCATCTCCTGGTCTTCATTAAAAGGGTAGCTTAAGCGCTGCGAGGACTCTATGCGATAAAACTTCTCTTCCCAGACCAAATAGGCGACATAAGGCATAGTCCTACGGTGTACAGAGTTCTTTGTCTGCAGCAATATGACATCAAAATGCTCATCCTGATTGACCGTAAAGACCGAACGGATGACGGCGAGAGAGAGGTCCATGTAGATAGTCTTTAGTACCTTATGATCATGTGAGATAGTCTGCAGTTTATCACCGTAAAACCGGTTGGTACTGTTGAGTGTCGCTAGACTCTTATAGAGATAGACCGAGATCAATGTAAAGATGACAATAGCGATCAGCATCTCAAGCAGGGTAAAAGCCCTGGACTTAGTGTGATCTCTCATTGCAGACGCAACCGCATGAACGAAGCTTGTATATCACCGACAAGCAGACCGGTACGTCCGATCTCAAGTCGGACTGCACCGGTGCCGGTATCGGTGACTGAACGGTTATCCTCTTCAGCCAACTCCTCGACCTCCTCCATGATATCTGCACTGTCCATGATCATCAGCTCCTGATAGAACACCTCTGCTTTGGTATCTTTAAGTCGTCTTCGCAGATCATCATCTATTCTGAAGTCTTTGACAAGCTCATCAAGACGGATACTCTCTTTCTCAAAACCCATGTTCTCTACCCCAAGAAGTAGGCTTCCCTCGATAGAGAGGCTGATCTTCTGCTCAAGAGTACTGAAAAGTCGTGTATTGGTAGCAAAAAGCTGCAACAGTGCCGCGATGACCACACTTATTATCATGACGGCGATCATCACTTCTATCAGTGTAAATCCCGAAGACTCGTTGCGATATTGCATATTCTCTCTCCTAGATCAAGGGTACAACACGCGGTTATACCTGCGTAAACCCGATACGGATCGCCTCTTCCAGAGAGGTCTCTCCCGCAAGGACCATCACTTTCAGCTGAGAGTTCAAGGTCACGATGCCCTCTTTCTCAAGCTCTTTTTGTATCGTATGCTCATCTGTCGTCTCTTTAAGAAGCTCTTTGATCGTATCGTTCATGATCAACAGCTCACCAACAGATTGACGACCACTGTAACCCGTATAGTTACAGGCCCGGCAACCCTTAGCCTTATAGATAGAAGCTTCGCGAGGAAGGTCGAGCTCTTCAAGAGACTCCACTGCGACCACTGCTGGCTCTTTACAAGTATTGCACAGACGTCTTACCAGTCGCTGTGCCAGGATACCCAGCAGTGAAGAGGAGATAAGAAATGGAGCTACCCCCATATCTGCCAGACGCGATATTGTCGCCGCGGAGGAGTTGGTGTGCAGTGTCGAGAAGACCAGGTGACCGGTCAATGCTGCCCGTACAGATATCTGTGCTGTCTCCTCATCCCGGATCTCACCGATCATGATGATGTCGGGGTCTTGACGCAAGATAGAACGCAGTGCCGCAGCAAAGGTCAGACCGACCTTCTCGTTTACCTGTATCTGCGCGATGGACTCGGACTTATACTCTACCGGGTCTTCGACAGTGATCAGGTTCTTCTCCGGAGATTCGACCTCACGTAAAAAAGAGTGTAGTGAAGTCGTCTTACCACTACCTGTAGGACCGGTCACGAGGATGATGCCATGAGAAGCTTTCAGCAGACCTTTCACCCCGCTGATAAGCTCAGAAGAGAAACCAAGTTCGTTGATATCGGGGATCTGGTCACTCTGCATCAACAGACGCATCACGACCCGCTCTCCATAAAACGAAGGCAAGACAGAGACCCGGATATCGAGCGTCTCTCCAGCGATCTTCACCTGAGTACGACCATCTTGCGGTATACGTTTTTCCGAGATATCAAGATTTGAGATGACCTTGATCCGACTGACGATAAGTGTGATGATCTTCTTCTCGAGATCTACGTTCTTCGAGAGCATCCCGTCAATACGAAAACGTACCTCTCCGCGTTTCTCATGCACCTCGATATGGATATCTGAAGCCTTCTTCTTGATGGCCTGATAGAAGAGTGCGTTGACAAACTTAATGATCGGAGCAGACTCTTCCGAGGTAAGGATATCTGATGATGTACGAAGAAACTCCGTTAGAGAGAGATCGTCTTCGACATCTGAGTCCCCTTCGCCCTCATCATGCATGTTCTCGATAGCTTTATCAGTACGGATCTCAAGAAAACGGTTATAGAGTCGCTCATAAGAGTCCTCATCAAGCAGGGCAAGCGGAAGTTCATAAGGTAGTTTACTATAATGATTACTCGCTTCTACAAGATAGTTCTCACCAGCAATAGCAGTAGGGACCTTGTCAAGCAGTGTGAACAGCAGATAGTTTCGGACACTCAGATCGACATCTATCTCTACAGGCTCATAGGCTTCAAGGTAAAGATCATGTATCGCCTAATGCGAAAGCATCACTCATACTCCTCGTCCACTATAAAAGCATCCATTGCATCTGTGCTTTTTCTACTTGTATCAAGCTCCTGGACTGCATGTATCTCTTCGATCGCTACTTTGTCTTCTATTGTCTGAAAC
>JAUWRZ010000391.1 GCA_030610325.1 Sulfurimonadaceae bacterium
AGAGGGTAAAAATCGTGAACTCCGCCGTTTCTTTGCCCATTTCAATACCGAAGTAGCCGATCTCAAACGGGTAAGTTTTGGAGGTGTGGAGTTAAATAATCTTCCTACCGGAAAGACCCGCTTCCTTTCGCGTAGTGAATATACCCACCTGCGAAGATTTCTTGATGAAGAGAAGAAGCAGGGGTAGTCAGAGCGGATGGCTGACTTTACCTATCTCCTTCGCCCCGAAGATTTTGATGCCGTCGTCGGTCAGCCGCAGATCAGCGAACAAGGTGCGCCCTTAAGAGTCCTGTGTGAAGCGGGAAAGCTTGGACATTCGTTCTTTTATGGCCCTCCGGGTTCGGGAAAGACGACGATCGCCCGGATCATCGCCAATGTGATGGACCTCCCTTTTTATGAGTTTAATGCCACCTCCTTGAAGATCGAGCAACTTCGCAAGATATTCGATCAATACAAAAATGCCCTGCAACGTCCCCTGATCTTTATTGATGAAGTCCATAGACTGGCTAAAAACCAGCAGGAAGTGCTCCTTCCGGTCATGGAGAACAACACCGTATTGGTACTTGGCGCTTCTACAGAGAACCCTTACTTCTCATTGACGGCTGCGATGCGTTCACGTTCGATGCTTTTTGAACTTGGCCCCATCGATGACAGTTCACTGGATGGACTGCTTGATAGAGCTCTTGAAGAGGGGAGTCTGAGCATAGATGAAGATGCAAGAGAGTATATCGTCCGCTCTTCCGGGGGTGATGCAAGGGCGATGCTGAGACTGCTTGAGTTCGCTTCTGCCCTGGGTGAGTACATCACACTTGAGCAGCTGACGTCACTTCGCCCTGCGGCGCAGGCGGGTGGAAGTTCTGAAGCTGGTGTCCATTATGACCTTGCCAGTGCACTTATAAAGTCCATTCGAGGATCAGATCCTGACGCGGCCATCTATTATCTTGCCCGTCTTATTGAAGGGGGCGAACCTCCAGAGTTTATCGCCAGACGTCTGGTAATACTGGCGAGTGAGGATGTAGGAAATGCCAATCCCCAGGCACTGACACTCTGTACGAGTACGATGACTGCGGTATCGAAGATAGGCTACCCCGAAGCCCGTATCATCCTCTCACAGGCAGTCATCTACCTCTGTGCCTCTCCAAAATCCAACAGTGCCTACAGTGCCATCAATGCTGCGCAGAAAGCGGTACGAGACGGAGAGATCCTCACTATTCCCAAGACGATACAACAGAACAATGAGAACTATCTCTATCCACACGATTTTGGAGGATGGGTCCAACAGGAATATTTAAGCAGACCACTGCGTTTTGTCGAGTTCAAGCCCATCGGTTATGAGCAGAAGATGGGGGAGTGGTTACAGAAGATCAGACGGAAGTGATCGATATCATCATGGAAGCATGATGATATTATCAGGGACATCTCCACGGGTAATGGTTCGCCATAGTGTCCGGGGACGATGCTCTCCCTGCTCTTCATCAGGCGTGAAAGACTCTCCAGCTCTGTTGAGATGTCTTATGAGCTGACGGGTCTCGTTATCCATCCCAAAGAGGGCGAGGTAGTGGATGATGGCTCTCTTGGTCTGTTCATACTGTTTATGTGCAAGGTAGTATTTTATCTGCATCTGATAGCTTACCCGTAGAAGGTTTCCTATCTTCTCTGCCCGGGTCGAGAGGTCGATCAGCGGACCAAGGATGTTTTTTATCCCGGCTGTATTGCCGATGAGTGCCTCTTTCTCACATCTGAGCATAGTACGTTTCCACGCTTTTTCCACTGCCTTTGCCTGCGGAAGGTGTGCCAGTTCCTGCGATCTGTCAAGAAGTTCATAGTAGTTCAGGGTCATCTTGTCCGTGTGTATCTGGTAAAGTCTTTTCGCTTTTTTGAGAAGCTCAGTGATATGCTCATGCTGATGGGCCAGATGGGGGATGTACTGTAGTCTTTGGGTGAGCTGCTCAGCCTTATCGAAACGATTGCTTCTTATAGCACTCATGATGGTCTCGACTAGCTCGTTAGAAGCGTGCATGATAGAGTGATAGGAGGGCGTCTCTTTTAGGATAGGCTCCTGCTCTGTCACTCTTTTGAGGGCAATATGGTCTTGCTCATGTAGAGCTTTCGAGAAGTCGATAAGGATCTGTGTCTGGTGCAGCAGCAGGCGGATAAAGGCATTTTTAGCCGGTACGGTGATAAAGTCTTTGAGTAGTGTCTTTACCTGCTCTGAGTGCCCCTTGAAGACGAGTGCCTGTGCGTCAGCATAGAGTTCATCCCACTGCTGTTCAAGTCGTTTGTACTCTTTGGTCTGTCTCAGAGGCGGGTACTGTGCGGCCAGTCCGTAAACGGCAGCGTAGCGTCTCTCTTTTAGCAGATGCTGGAACCTCGGGTAGCGGGAAAAAGCACTGCTCAACCCCTGGACCATCTTCTTCTTTGCCGGAATATTACGAAAGGGGTGAAGCAGCTCTTCTGCCTCATCATCACTCCCACGTGAGTATGCCTGTAGAGCTTTGTCATAGTCTTGCTGGAACTGTCTATCCATCGCCTTGTACTGAGGGCTCTCTTTGATGATAGGTTCAGCTTCACTTACCGCGTAGGCATGTTCAAAGTCCCCGCTTTCGATCGACTCCTTCATCTCTGCATAAGGGACCAGCTCTACCTGTGCTATGGTACCCGATCCCAGACCAACGGCTATCTTGTCCTTTCCTGCAGAGCAGAGTGCGCGTATTGGTGATGGTAAAGTGATGTACTCATCATCGATGATACGCATATGCTCTATATCTATAAGTGCGATATGGTTGAACTTTGAAGCCGCAAGCAGAAGACGTGAAGGCTGTAACA
>JAUWRZ010000398.1 GCA_030610325.1 Sulfurimonadaceae bacterium
ACCTACTTTAATGTCACCGACCCCTATGGCATGGAGAAGATGATCATGAACGCAAGGGTCATTGATAGCTGACAGTCGGTCGGCATCTCATCCAGGGGCTCCAACTCACATCTGGTCCCGTTTCCAATACGGCCTAAAGCTCCCAAAGACCTTTGACTTCGTGGGTCACAGTCTTCATCATCGTCATACTCCACCAAATAATATCAAAGGGTACTTATGTCGAACAAGGTCTATATAGCAGTAAGTCTAGACGGATACATCGCAGATAAAAACGATAGCGTTGATTGGTTAAGTATGGTCCCTATTACAGATGAGATCACAACCGACTTTCCTGACTTTATGGAAACGATCGATTGCTTGGTCATGGGGAAAAATACCTTTAAGATGGTCGTTGATTCTGGGGAGTGGCCGTATGATAAAGAGGTATTTGTCGTAAGTGATTCAATGACTTCCATCCCCAGTGGATATGAAGATAAAGCTAGTTTGATCAACGGATCGCCCTCTGCGATCGTTCGATCTCTTCATGATAAAGGTCATAATGACTTATACATCGATGGAGGTAAGACGATCCAAAACTTTTTAGAGGAAGACCTGATAGATGAGATGATCATCTCAGTAGTCCCGATCCTTTTGGGTGGAGGAAAGCCACTGTTTGGGGAGTTGGAAGATGCAAAAGAATTTCAACTAATAAAGACTAAAGTCCTTTCAAATATGCTGGTTCAGAGTCATTATAAAAGAAAGTGATGTGGTCAGATCCTAAAAACTAAACCACTCTAGTCAAAGCAGACAGAGTGTGGATCCTCTAATATCGTGAACACCGACCAGTACGCAAATCATAGAACACTTCGACTACGATATATCTCACCCATCGGCCCATAAAAAGCTGTCTTGACATTTGGTATCAGTATACTTACGAAAAGATGAGGATTCATCTAATATATTGAGTAAAAACGGGACTTTTATCAAACTATTGACATGAAGATCTATAAGGTGTCAAGATATAACCACATCTAGAGGAGTCAGATCATATGAACATATCAAACGAAACATTTGATGAGGTCAAACGTGTTGCTCACAGATGGCAGAGTCTGATCCAAAAAAGCCGGGAAAGTGAAGAAGAACGTTTTCATGATATGATGAATAAGATGCTTGAAGATCCTATGAATAAGATCTTTCTTATCGAGTTACTTGATCAAAGTTTCCGTTCAAAAGACACTGCTCGTGTAGCTGATCAATTAGCGTATATATTTGCTAAATATGAGAACACCGGTTTTTTCTCCTCTTTCGAACAGATACTCATCTGGCTGTTTAGGCATGTGGGTATTTACTTAAGTTCGATCTCCATCCCTCTGTTTATCCAATATTTGAGAGATGATGTCTCCACTGTTATTATAAAAGGAGAGAACAGTCCTCTCATAAGACATATTAAACATAGAAGAGAAGAAGGTACGAGAGTAAACATCAATATCATCGGTGAGCTTGTACTGGGAGAGAAAGAGGGACAGAAACGTATAGATAAGTATGTTTTAGCTTTAAAAAACCCTGATATTGACTACCTTTCTATCAAAATATCGACTATATTCTCTCAGATCATACCGCATGCACATCAGTGGAGTGTAGACGAGATAAGCCAGAGGCTTGTACCCATCTATCGTGCAGCTATGCAAAATACATTTGTGGATCATCAGAATAAAAGAGAGCATAAATTCGTCAACCTGGATATGGAAGAGTATCGTGACCTGGGACTTACCATCGATGTCTTTAAGAAGACACTTGAGCTTGAAGAGTTTCATGATCTTCATGCCGGTATTGTGGTGCAGACATACCTTCCAGATACATTCGAACATGTACAAAGACTGGCTGCGTGGGCAAAAGAGCGTATAAAAAATGGTGGTGCGCCTATCAAGATACGTCTGGTCAAGGGTGCAAACCAGGAGATGGAGCTTACTGAAGCAAGTCTAAGGGGTTGGGAA
Organism: Sulfurimonadaceae bacterium; assembly: GCA_030610325.1. Taxonomy (GTDB): domain Bacteria; phylum Campylobacterota; class Campylobacteria; order Campylobacterales; family Sulfurimonadaceae; genus BB26. The sequence continues at coordinate 1,974 of JAUWRZ010000398.1, forward strand.
AATGTGACATTTTCAAGTAAGGTCGAAAGTGATGCAAACTATAAAGTGCTTATGGACTATCTTCTCTCTCCAGAGATAGCACCGTCAGTACATGTGGGGATAGCATCACATAATCTTTTTGATCAGGCACTCGCACTACTTATAGCCAAAGAGCGTGCTGTAGAAGCATCTCATACGGCTGAGATGCTAGAGGGCATGAGTGAGTCTGCATACAAGACACTCAAAGATGACAATGTGAATGTCATACTTTATGCACCTATTGCGACAGATGAGACTTTTACCAATGCCATCGCTTATCTGGTAAGAAGATTTGATGAGAACACAGCAGAACAGAACTTTTTAAGACATAGCTTTGGACTTGAAGTAGACAGCGAAGCATGGAAAACACTGGTAAAAAGCTATGACGACTCTGTGGAGATGATCCCGAGACTCACACTTAGACCAAACCGTACACAAGACAGAAACAGTGCCATCACAAGATCTGAAGTCGATCTTCAGACCTATCAGTTTAAAAACGAGCCGGATACTGACTTTGCTTTACCCCAAAATCAGATATGGGCTGCCTCAATTGCTGACAAATGGAAAGATGTAGGTGAGAATGGTGGTTTTAATGCTGCTCCTGTCATCGGCGGACAAGAGATAAGGACAGGTGAGAGAATAGAGATCATTGACAAGTCTCAATACTATGAGAAGATCAAGGTAGGATACTACCACAAAGCAACTGCTGATGACTTGGCGCTGGCACGTAAGACCGCAAAAGAGGATTCGGATGGATGGAGAGACCTGGATGTCAAAAGTCGTCAAAGTATCTTA
>JAUWRZ010000108.1 GCA_030610325.1 Sulfurimonadaceae bacterium
CCTTCAAGATACTTCTCTGACAACTTGAGATTACGTTTACGGTAACTTGATGACTTGATATAAAACGGTATCGTAGCCCGTGATACATTACCGGCATCATCCTCAGCTACTATAGAAGCACGAAAATCATCTTCCATCACCGGCCAGCCGATCAAAGCGACATAATAGCCCTCTTTATGGAAAGGTTGTGAGCCGAAGCGTCTGCCACTCTTTGTCTCTATATAGAAGTCTTTCATGTTCTCATCAGAGGTACGGAAGATGACAAGTGCCGATCCACCCTTTCTGATACCGTAAGAGTTGGTGATGTTACTCAGAAGAGGACGCTTCTTATCGACGATAAGGTCGTATGTATCACGACTGCTGTTTCCTGCAGTAAAGTTCCATTTACTCGCATCAGTCGCTTCGACTATGATCCTCACCTCTTGCGTCTTGAGCTTAAAGACACGTTTTGGGACATCGACGGTCAGCATCGTATCCATCTCCGGTGTCATGAACTGTTCACTGGCAAGCTCAAAACTGCGTTCACCACTTTTCAAGGTGACTTTATAACGTAGTAGACCACTGGCATCATCTATCTTGATCTTTAGGGGTGCTTTCATGTTCCAGAAGCCATTATTGTCCTGCAGTGTCGCGACCGGTCTATCCTGCTCAAACATCGGCGAGTTATAGATGAAGATCCCTCCACCGATGATACCTATCAACAACAACATAAACAACATTGACCCTGCATTACTCTTCTTTCTCAACTCAACTCCTTACTAAATAATTTTATTGTCTCTTCCATCACACTCTCAAGACTGCGCCCTGATAGCTCAAAACCGGCAGAGTGCTTATGGCCCCCGCCTCCGAAATGTCCGGCGATCTTTGAGAGATCGGTCTCATCACTGCCGCGCAAAGACCCTTTGAGCGTACCATCTGCGTTCTCACGTATCATCACTGCCAGTCTGACAGTCGGTAGATAGAGGCTCTCTTGCAAAGCGGCTTCACAATCGACCTCTTTTGCTCCGGTCTGCTCCATCATCACCCTGGTGACACCCAAGATCGCGATCCTTGCATCATCAACGAGTCGCACGTCTTGCAGCATCATCGCTTTGAGACGCATCGCTGCAAGTGACATCGTCTGCATCAATGCACGCGAACATGACTCTATATCTGCACCACACCGTGCCAGATAGGCAGCCATCTCAAAACTCTTCGCATCCGTCTTTGAAGTGGAGAAGCCCTGTGAGTCATCCACCAATCCGGCATACAGTGCCGTCGCCATCTTTACATTGATCTTGATATCACTGCTGCGAAAAAGGTCATACAGGACCTGTGTCGTACTGATCGCTTTCGTATCCACACAATCCAAAGTCCCATAGCCACTGTTACTGCTATGATGATCTATATTGATCAACGGCAGCACATCCTCTACTCCCAGTCTTGACGCGGAAGCACAATCAAAACTGATCGCCAGGTCGTAATGCGACGGAAACTGATGCCGAAGCTTATCGAACCATGGCAGGAACTGCAGGTTCGGATCGACGCGCTGCGTCGCGCAGAAGAGTGTCACCTTTTTCTGCAGACGCATCAGATGCGTATACATAGCGCTGGCACTCCCAAATGAGTCTGCATCAGGGTTCAGATGTGCGATAAGTACAATATGCCCAGCCTGACCTATCTGATCGAATATCTCACTCATGGTACCACTTATACATAATATTTTTTCACTAAAATCGAATTATATAGATAATTGACTTAAGGGGAGTATTGTCTTTCGAGGGCACTTTTTTTACTATTAGTTGAGCTTATCTTTTATGGTCCATCTTATAGACATAAGCAAGGACTTCAGCCACGGCTGCGAAAAGTGCCTCCGGGATCGGTCGCTCTATATCGACCTCCTTATAAAGTGAACGTGCAAGCGGTGGGTTCTCCACGATATGGACATTGTTCTCTCTGGCGACCTTCTTGATCTGGATCGCTATATTGTCCATCCCTTTTGCGACGACGACAGGGGCTTTATGTTTCGCCTCATCATACTTGATAGCAACAGCATAATGGGTAGGATTGGTGATGACGACATCCGCTTCTGGGACACTTGCCATCATCCGCTTCTGGGCAGCCTGCATCTGGATCTGACGTATCTTTGCTTTGATGTGCGGATCACCTTCCATGTTCTTCATCTCATCTTTGATCTCTTGCTTACTCATCTTAAGCTTGTCAAAATACTGTTTTCGCTTGATCACAAGATCGATCATCGCAAAGATAAAGAGGATGACAAGCATCACTGAAGACAAGATGATCGCTTTATCCTGCATCCATCCCAGCTGGTCACCAAAACCAAACAGCGCTACGGTAGGAAGTTCCTGGATGAAATAGAAGAAAAAGACAAATCCTATGCCCATCGCTGTGAGGGACTTAAAGGTCATCATCATCCCTTCAAGAAGCTTTTTTAGCGATACCAGGTTTCCCAGGCCCTTGATGGGATCTAGTTTCTTAAAGTCCGGGACAAGCGGTTTCGTAGTAAACAGAAAGCCTATCTGTGCCACATTACTTACAATACCCATAATAGCGACGATGATAGCAAGAGGAAGTGCGATGATGAAGAACTCTTTAAATGTGATCAGCGCAATACTTATCAATGTATCCCGGCTCAACGGCGTACCAAGCATACTAAAGTAATAGATGACAAGGTTCTCCAGACGTTCCGCCATAAAAGGAAGCAGCATCAAGACACCCAACATAGCGACAAAAAGTGTCAGGATCCCTGCTGTATCCTGACTTTTCGGGACATTACCCTCTGTCCGGGCATCCTCTATCTTTTTGGCGGTAGGTTCTTCAGTCTTTTCCTGATCATCAGCCATTTGATGCCTTTGGCATTAGGGAATGGAAGATGGGAAAGGGGACAGGGGAAAGGGGGAAGAGAGATATAAAGTCATACAAAGCAAGACAGAGTCTCTCCACTTTCCTCTTCACCCTTGCCCCTTTCCAGATCAAATGATCAGCGCTGGTCCATCTTCATGGAGAGGTCGATCCAGTTGGCCTGATGGATAAGACTTCCGGTACTGACTGCGTCTACACCTGTCTTGGCGTAGTTCTCGATCGTCTGTAGTGAGATGTTCCCACTAGCTTCAAGTAGTACCGCAGGATAATACTTGTCACGATAAGCCACGATCTCGGCAAGTTGTGTCGGGCGCATATTATCACACATCACGACATCCGCTCCCACTGCCATAAACTCTTTAGCCTCGGCAAAGGTCTCTGCCTCGATCTCGATCCCGGCGGTAAACGGGATCTCTTTACGTGCTTCGGCCATAAACTTCTTAAGGTTTTTTATGGTCTTTAGATGCGTATCTTTAAGCATCAGCGCGTCATCAAGTCCCATACGGTGGTTTGTCGCACCACCGACACGTGTAGCATACTTCTCAAAGACCCGCAGCAGCGGTCGGGTCTTACGGGTATCGAGCAGTCTGGTCCCATAAGGTTTTACCAGGTCGACATATTGGCGGGTAAGCGTTGCGATGGAGCTGGCATGTAAAAGGATGTTCAGTATGGTGCGCTCATCACGAAGCAGCGTATGCGAATCACTACTGAAGTGAGCTATGATGGCACCGTTATTAAAGCGCTCTCCATCACGAAAGAACCATTTCACATAGATCTTTTCCATCTTGCAAAGCTCATCGATATAAGCCTGTCCGGCAAGTACCCCATTGCTCTTTGCATAGATCTTCGCCGATGCATCCATACTCTCCGAGACTCTGGCATAAAGATCACCTCGTCCTACATCCTCAGCCAGTACCTCTTTAATAAAATCGATCATAACGCCATCATTCTTTCAAGTGCGATCTTCGCCCACTTCTGCGTGTTCTCATCTATCTTGACCTCATTGACAGGCGCCCCGTCATCGATCGCCTTAAGTGTCAGGTAAAGGTCTTCAAGTGTCGTCTCGTTCATCGTCGGACACTCCGGTTTTGTCGAGGAGAGCACATAGGTGTTCTTCGGCCTTAGCCGGTTGACAAGGTTGAACTCCGTCCCTACCGCTACTTTCTGCTCTTCGGGGAGCTCTGCGATATATTTCATCAACTGTGAGGTAGAGCCGACAAAGTCAGCTTTATCACAGAGGGCCGGATCGCACTCAGGATGTACAGCGATCTTAATGCCCGGATACTTCTTACGATAGAAGGTGATATCATCTAACGTAAAGAGCTGATGGACCGAACAGAAGCCATCATAACAGATGACATCTGCACTTGCGATGTCCTCATCGATGCCGATGACTGCTGACTTCAATCCCATCTGGTTAGCGATGTTCTGCCCAAGACAGCGATCTGGTACAAAGAGGATCTTCTTCCCCTCTTGCAGTGCTGTCGTGATGATCTTCTTGGCGTTGGAACTGGTACAGACCATGCCACCCATCTCACCCACTTTTGCCTTTACATCAGCATTAGAGTTGATATAGGTGATCGGCAGGATGTTCTCTTTAGTGATCCCCACCTTCTCCATCGCTTTGACAGAGTCATCATAGTAAAGTGTATCGATCATACGCGCCATCGAACAACAGGCCAATTTTGGCATGACCACACGCTTCTCAGGACTGAGGACTTTGACACTCTCACCCATAAACGCAACACCGCAAAAGACGACAAACTCAGAATCATCTGCCATCGTCTTCTTCGCCAGTTCCAGCGAATCACCGGTTATATCGCCCATCGCGAACACTTCGTCACGCTGATAGAAGTGCGACACTACGGTGACACTTAGCTTCTCTTTAAGTGCTATTATCTTCTCTTGTAACTCTTCAGTCGTGTGTTCCAAACCGCTTCCTTCCCTATTACTGACGTCTCAGTACATTTTGATCGTCGAATTATAGCCAGTTTACTCACTGCTTACATAAGATGACGATGATAAAAAGGTTCCTTAAGAGACTCAGCCTCCTTCAGAGATGACCATACAGGGGCTTTTGCAGATATTACTTAATCCACTTGTAACCATCTTTGCAATAAAATGCCTCTTCTCATATTTAATCGCATACAAGGCTCTCCTATGGAATTTCTATCAAATATCAACGCCCAGTTCTATCTTGCTGCTTACCTTATAGGCGGCATCCCGTTTGGGCTGCTTCTCGCGAAGTTCTTTGCCGGTGTCGATGTCAAAGCAAGTGGCTCACAGAGCATTGGTGCCACTAACGTCCTTCGCGTCGTAAAAGAGACCGATCCTGCACTGGCTAAGAAGCTTGGTGCCGCTACACTTGCCCTTGATGCACTTAAAGGGGTGGTCGTCATCCTGGCGGGTATGTACATGGGTGTCAGTGACGCTACTCTTTGGGGTATAGCAGTACTGGCGGTGATCGGTCACTGTTTCAGCCCTTACCTCTGGTTCGAAGGGGGTAAAGGGATCGCGACAGGTATGGGTGTCATGATGGTCCTTCTTCCGATTGAGACGATCATCGCACTTGTGGTCTGGGCCGTGGCAGCAAAGACGATCCGTATCTCATCACTCTCCTCGCTCATGGGACTGGCCGCTTTGATCATCAGCAGCTTTTTTGTCCATCCGGAGATGCCTCATGCACCGGTCGTCATCATCGGACTGATCCTCACCTACAAGCACATTCCCAACATCGTACGCATCATCAAAGGTGAAGAGAAACGTGTGGTCTAAGCTTTCAAGAGAGCTAAAGTATGAAGAGAAGGGTCTTAACAGATGACGATCCTCATCAGAGCCCTTACTTTTGAGACCATCATCGGTCTCCTCGATATCGAACGCATCCATAGACAACGTGTCATCATCGATGTGACTATCGACTACGAATACAGTGACACATTTATAAATTATGCTGATGTTTCCGAGCATATCAAAACAGTCATGCACGAAGGGGAGTTTTTACTCATAGAAGAGGCTCTTTTGGCCTTAAAAAGCTCTCTAAAATCCAATTTTTCGCTGATAAAGAGCTTAACCTTACAGATTTCTAAACCCGACATACTCCCAGATTGCGAGGTTTGCGTCCGTGAGCACTATGAATTTTAAAGAAAATTGAAAAAAACTTTAAAAGTTTCTAAAACTGTGTTACAATTGCGTCAAATTTACAGCTTTAGGAACGTCAATGCGCATACTTATTATTGAAGATGAAGTGACACTGAACAAGACATTGGCCGAAGGTCTCAAAGAGTTCGGTTACCAGAGTGACGTTGTCGAGACACTTAAAGATGGCGAGTACTATCTTGATATCCGCAACTATGACCTGGTACTGACTGACTGGATGCTTCCAGATGGAAACAGCATCGATATCATCCCAGACATCAAGACAAACACTCCTAAGACAGTCGTCGTCGTACTCTCTGCACGCGATGACAATGAGAGCGAAGTCGAAGCACTCCGCGCCGGAGCAGATGACTACATCAGAAAGCCGTTTGACTTTGATGTACTTGTCGCCCGTATTGAAGCGCGTCTGCGTTTCGGCGGCAGCAATATCATCGAGATCGAAGACCTTACGATCAATCCTGAAGAGGAGAAGATCATCTATAAAGAGAAAGAGATCGAGCTCAAAGGAAAACCTTTTGAAGTCCTGACTCACCTCGCACGTCACCGTGATCAGATCGTCTCCAAAGAGCAACTCCTTGACGCCATCTGGGAAGAGCCTGAACTCGTGACACCAAATGTCATCGAGGTCGCCATCAACCAGATCCGCCAGAAGATGGACAAACCTCTCCACATCACGACCATCGAGACTGTTCGTCGTCGTGGTTACCGCTTCTGTTTCCCTAAAGAAGTATAAGGGCGCTTAGCACCTTATAAAACATCCAGACTCCGATCTTCTAGGAGTCTGACTCCTCTACGGCTTAAGACATCCTCTTTATTATTTAGCAGTATTTTCAACAGACAAATACCGATTAGAAAGATCTCACTACACCTATCAAGCCCCTCACTGATCTTTATACTATAATAGCATCATGAATCGTACTGATGTAGTCATCTTTATCATGGGTGCAATAGCCCTGTTTCTTCTTATCGGTTATTTCAGGCAATATAGGACTGCGACAAAGATCCGTAAAGATGCTTCTGAAGCTTCCAAGAGACAAAGGCTGA
>JAUWRZ010000420.1 GCA_030610325.1 Sulfurimonadaceae bacterium
CGGATACTTCTTCAAAAGATAGAAGAGCAAGAAGATGACACCGGTACCGATGCTCTTTGCCCACATGTTCATAGTAATGATCCAGCCCCAGACTACGCCCGTAAGCCCAACATCTAGTGTTACTACAGCATTTGTCGCTGCCAATGTCTCATGTACCATTAGTGATGTCCTCCTATAGGCATTTTGTTAGTCAACTTACCAAAAAGATTATGACCTTCTGCTCTGAACGATGCCAGTGGGTTCAGTGTCACATTGCCTCCACCTACATAAAAGTGATGTGGGAACGTTCCCTTCTATGGTTTACGGACCTGCACATCACCCTGGTTTTCCATGATATATTTGCTGATGTTTGATGTCTTGTCATCAAGGTCACCAAAGATATTTGCCTGGACTGGACAAGCAACGACACACGCTGGCATCATACTTGAAGCAATACGGTGTGCACAGTATGTACACTTATCTGCTGTCTGTGTCTCAGGATCGATATAGATCGCACCGTAAGGACAAGCCATGACACAACCTGCACAACCTATACAGCGCTCTTTGTCGATGTTCACGATGCCATTGTCTAAGTAGTGCAGTGCACTTACCGGACAGATGCGTTCACACGGTGCATTCGCACAGTGGTTACAGCGTAGCGGTGTGAAAGTACGTTTAGTCTCCGGGAACGTACCTACATCAACATATTTTACACGAAGTCTCCATGTGCTCAGTGGTACTTCATTCTCCACTTTACAGGCGATTTCGCATCCCTTACATCCCATACACAGATGTAAGTCAACTAGAAAACCTAATTGCATCTACTCTCCTTCTTCTTTATATATAGTCAAGGAAGCCCACTTAAGACTCGCCTTGAATCATAACACTAACTGATAAGATTTAAAACCTGGCCTTATACAAGGCATTTAAGGCGCTTTCGCTAGAAAGATACTAGCTCAGTTAGGTTTAACAGAAGCTAAATAAAAGCGGTCTTTCGGGTAAAAAGCCGTCAGGTTGTGTAGTTTTGGTGATTAAGATTTCGTGAAGACTTAGGGCTGAAAAGAGCGAATATAACTACTTTTTTACCGACTTCGCTTTGCATATCTTCTTTACAAACGAGAATTTGACATTTACGCTCAAATGAGATAGATTACCCACTTAAATCTACCATTTAAACAGGACAGAACTATAAAAGCAATCATATTATCAATCAATGCGTTATTACTCATACTGATCTTGAACGGGTGTGGTGATGAGACTACTGCGACCGAAGAGGAGACTGTGAAGCTTTCAGAGATGAGAGTCGATGCTCTTCAAGAGAGTGACCTGATCCCACAGTCGAAGATGAACTGGGATACCGCCCTCTTCTCGACTTATGCAGCGGCTTCAGCCTATGAGGACCTGGGCTTTAGTTTTGAAGCGTTTGCTGAGACCTATGACTATAAAAAGGTCACTGAGATCGATAAGGGTACATTGGTCATAGACCCAGACAGTGATATACTGGGTCTCACAGGCACGATCATTGTCGACCTGCAGGCTTACGTCTATAAGCGATGGGTACAGATAGGTGACGAAGCGGGTTGGCACATCCTGATCGCGTTCAGAGGGACAGCCGGAGAGGTAGATGTACTTACAGATGCGCAAGCTACACACACTACTTTTAGCAATGATCCGCTAACAACTGCACATAGAGGGTTTTGGGCATCGATGGATGTGTTTCAGGAGGAGATACTTGAAGATGCGACCTACTCTGAGATATCTCAGGAACCGACTACCCGGTTTTTGATAGTCGGCCACAGTCTCGGTGGTGCCATAGCAGAACTCTATGCTGCCAAGCTGATCGATGAGAGTATAGCGACCAAAGAGCAGATCGCAGTCTATACCATCGGTCAGCCTGCAGCCGGAGATCAGGCATTCGTCGATGTCTATAAAGATGCGTTTTATCATCATAGGATGTATCATGAGGATGACCCCATCTTACTCACTGCTGTCAAGACAGCAGAGTATTTAGACGATGGCATCATGGTCGGTGATATAAGTGATGCTATCGAAGATGGGCACAGCTCGTTAAACTATGTCCAAAATATCAAAGGTATCGTAGAGGGTACGCAGGATTTTTCAGATCTGAGATAAGGAGCTGACTCCTCATCCTCTTACTACTTTAAACGTACGCGCACTGACTGCTCATGCGCTGTCAGTCCTTCCGTGTTGGCAATAAGCGCGCAGGCCTCGCCTATCTCGTTGATCGCCTGAGAAGAGAAGGAGATGATCGACGACTTCTTCATAAAGTTCTCTACGCCAAGTGGTGAGTAGAACTTCGCAGTCCCGCCCGTAGGCAGAGTGTGGTTTGGTCCGGCTACATAATCGCCGATGGCTTCAGGGGTGTTATGTCCTAAAAAGATCGCTCCGGCATGTTTGATGGAAGCCAACAGCTCAAAAGGGCTTGCCGTTGCCACCTCCAGGTGCTCCGGTGCGATCTCGTTCATAAGACGTACCGCTTCATCCATATCTTCTGTGACGATGATGGCTCCACGCTCTTCGATCGATTTTCTTGCGATCTCTTCACGTGGTAGCTTCTTCAGCCATGCCTCTATCTCAGTCGCTGTCTCATCCGCTATACGCTGTACCGGTGTGATCAAAATAGAGCTGGCCATCTCATCATGTTCCGC
>JAUWRZ010000184.1 GCA_030610325.1 Sulfurimonadaceae bacterium
CCGGATCGATCTTACCTTCTCGTGCAGTCGCTATGAGATCGACAGCATACTTTTCAAGAAAGCTCTCCTCATCACTGTTGCTACTTTGTGTGTTTACATCACTATGAGAGATGACCTCAAGGACATCCACACGACTGACATCATACTCCTCCAGCAGAAGACGGGCATAAGTGTGCTCCTCTTCGTATACTGACGCGATAAGATCACCCACATCCGCCTGCTGCTTCTGTGCACTCTGGATATGCCGGATCATCTGATCGATCATTCGGGAGAGCGCGACTGTCTCGAAAGGCTCCTGATGGACCTCTTCAGGCAGAGGTTGCATCGTATTGATGATGTAGCTTCCCAGTGACTCACGCATCTTGGAGGCATCTGCCCCACACTCTTTTATGATCCGTACACCATCTTTAGAGCCAAGTAAGGCAAAAAAGACATGTTCGATCGTCAGATATTCATGACGCTGATCTTTCGCATAGCTTAATGCTTTTTGAAAGACTGCGTTAAGTTCAGCACTTATCATCACACTTCCTCCATCGTTGCTTTAAGCGGGTGGCCCTGCTCTCTGGCCAGTTTGCTCACCTGCATTATCTTCGTCTCTGCAAGTTCATAGGTATAGACACCACATGACCCACGGTCTTTGCGATGGACCTCAAGCATGACGACCTCTGCTTCTGCGTAACTCTTATGAAAGATGTTCATCAGCACTTCCACGACAAAATCCATGGAGGTGTAGTCATCGTTTAACAGCAAGACGTTGTATTGCTTGGGTTCCATCAGGGAAAGTTCTTCGTCTAGTTCATACTCTTTTTTAGTGCTCAATCTCTTATCCTATGTTGATTAGAGACAATGTATCAATTATTCTGTATTGATCAGCTTAAAGAACAAGTTAACTACAGGCTATAAGCCTGCAGCGAAAGTGAGGTCATCGATGATATCTTCAGGCCTTTCCAACCCGACCGAGACCCGTATAAGACCAGGCGTGATCCCCAGGAACTCTTTGATGTTCTCATCAAAGTCACTGTAGATCGTCGAAGCCATGTGCAGGGCCAATGTCCGACTGTCGCCTATATTGGCGGTTATGGTAACGATCTTTGAACGTTCCAAGAACGCATAAGCCGCCTCTTTACTCCCCATATCTATGGTAAAAAGCGTACCACACCCATTAGCAAAATCACGCTTGTACCGCTCATGATGAGCATGGCTTGGCAATGACGGGTGATTGATGTCCATCCCTTTAGCATCTAATGCTTTGACGACTGTTTCAACACTGTCGACTATTCTATCCATACGAAGCGGCAGGGTCTCAAGCCCAAGCATGGTCAGATAACTGGCATAGGCATTGGCACTCATACCAAAGTCACGCATCGCACGTTTTTTGGCATTGCCTATCAGTGCAGCTTTACCCATCTTCTTGATGAACTTATGGACCTCCTGATAACGCCGTGTCTTAAACTTGTCATCCTCGTCACTGATGGCACGAAATACCGCTGCTCCCCCAAGGACCGAGGCATTACCGCTGATGACCTTAGTCGTCGAGTAGATAACGATATCTGCACCCAGAGCAAGCGGGGAGAGACTTAATGGGGTGATGGTGTTGTCTACGATCAAGACGACTTTATGACGATTGGCTATCTCAGCTATCGCTTTGATATCCGGTAGACGCATGTTGGGATTACCTACACTCTCCAGAAATATTATCTTGGTGTGTTCATTGACCGCTTCATCAATAGCTTTCAATGCATCCACATCAAAAAAGCGTGCTGTGATACCAAAACGACTCAACGTCTCACTAAAGTAAGAGTAAGTTCCCCCGAAAAGCCCTCCCACACTGATGATCTCATCACCGCTTTTGAGCAGTGACATCGTCGCTAAAGCTGTTGCCGCCATGCCTGAACTTGTAGCTATCACACCGACACCGCCATCCATTTCAGCCAATACCTGTTCCAGACGTGCAGTAGTCGGATTTCCCATGCGTGCATATAACGGCTCTTTGACACTTCCGTCAAAGATACCTTCTGCAGTCTCGGGATCACCATAGCCAAAAGAAGCGGAACCTGTGACAGTCGGACTGACTGCCCCTTTTTTGTTACCTATAGACTGAACGAACTGTGTTGTAAACTCTTCAAAGCGCTGCATTATCAAACCTATATTAAAATGGTGAAAATTATAACTAAAAGATACTATTTTGACGAAACGGATATTTATCACTGCGACCAATACAGATATTGGAAAGACTTATGTGACAAAACTACTTATAGGTGAACTGACCAAGCTTGGTCATCGTGTCGGTGTCTTCAAACCCATAGAGACAGGAGTGAGTGATCTGCCCATCGATGGCAGTGCCCTTTTAGAGGTGATACAGCTCCATAATAAGGAGATGGGGCATCTCACTGTCGACGATATCGTCCCCATTCAGTACACACTTCCCGCCGCCCCGTTTGTCGCGAGTGCAGGAGAGACCATCGATATGAAGAGGATAGACAAGGCCCTCCAAAAGATAGAGACACTTTGCGACATCGTACTCATCGAGGGAGCAGGCGGGCTGATGGTCCCCGTCGACAACGAATTGATGATGATCGACCTGATCGGTCACTTTAAAGCCAAAGCACTACTTGTCACTCACTGTCGACTCGGATGTATCAATGACACTTTGCTCAGCATAAATGCTTTAAGACAGGCGAATATAACACATGAATGGGCCTTTAACTGCAGAGAGGATGACACTACTTTTAGTGAGGTCTCTGAGCCCTACTTTTTGGACAAAGATATCAAGACCTATCACATCTCCAGAGACCTAAATGATCTCACAAAAGCACTGATCGAGGCATAAAGGCATCTTTTGCTATACTTCCCAAACTGTTTTTAGGGGGAGTGATGCACCATCTTATCCGTACTGATGATCTTACGATCGAAGAGATCGAACAACTTTTTATCGATGCAGAGCGGTTTGCCGAAGGCGGCTTTCATCGTATCTTACAAGACAAGACCATCATCACCCTCTTCTTTGAGAACTCCACACGTACAAGAAGCTCCTTTGAGATCGCAGCAAAACGTCTTGGTGCTGACATGGTCCATCTTGACGTTGCGCAAAGCTCGACAAAAAAAGGGGAGACACTGGTAGATACCGCGACTAACCTTGATGCGATGGGACCCCATGCCATCATCGTTCGTCATGCTAATGCGGGTGTCCCAAAGATCATCTCCAACCACACGAAAGCCTCGATCATCAACGCGGGTGACGGTGCTCATGCCCATCCAACTCAAGCACTACTTGACCTCTTTACCATCAAGCGTCATTTTGGGGAAGTAAAAGGAAAACGTATCGCCATAGTCGGTGATATCAAGAACTCGCGCGTCGCTAACAGCAATATGGAGCTACTGCAGCGCTTTGGTCTTGAGGTCATCCTGGTCGCGCCACCACAATTCATGCCACAAAGCCATCTTCGTTCTACGTACCATCTTAATGAGATCATCGATGAAGTAGATATCATCATGAGTCTGCGCACTCAGACTGAACGCCACTCCACACAGAGCTATGCATCACTTAAAGACTATGCCAGTGATTTCTGTATCACCAAAGAACTTGTAGGTGAGAGAGACATCCTCGTCTTACATCCGGGACCGGTACATAGAAATATCGATATCGATGATGCGCTACTTGCTGATCCCCGCTGTAAGGTACTTGAGCAGGTAGCCAACGGTGTCTCCATACGTATGGCAGTACTAAAGAAACTTATCGCTGATGTTTGACGAGCTGACAGCACTGGCTGTTAAACGTGTGCCCTTTCTCTTCTATACTGACTTTAAAGCTGATCGTATCCATATCTTCTCACTAAATGAGTTAAAAGCCAATGGCATCGCTTATACATTTGATGATGAGCTAGCGACCACTTATGATCCCATACCCTTTGAAAAATCTCCAGTATCGTTTAAAAGTTATAAAAAGAAGTTTGATATTATCATCGAGAAGATAAAGTCCGGCGATACCTATCTTCTCAACCTGACACAACCAACGCCAATCGAGAGCGATCTCTCTCTATCACAGATATATGAGCGTGCTCATGCTCCATTTAAACTACGTGTCAGAGATGAGTTCACCTGCTTCTCACCTGAACGCTTCGTACGCATCGAAGATGACCGTATCAGTACCTATCCCATGAAAGGTACTATCGATGCTAATATACCTGATGCGGAGCAGATCATCCTGAATGATCCCAAAGAGATGGCAGAACATATCATGATCGTCGATCTACTTCGTAACGATCTAGGTATCGTCGCTTCAGATATAAAAGTCGAGAAGTTCAGATATACACAAAAAGTAAAAGCCGGACATAATGAGTTGATACAAGTAAGTTCCAAGATAAGTGGTGCATTGGGTTCAGATTGGAGAGAATCACTTGGTGATACGATAAGAGCCCTACTCCCAGCAGGCAGCATCAGTGGTACACCGAAAAAAAGCACTATCGCGATCATCGAAGAGGTCGAAAGCTACGAACGTGGCTACTACAGCGGAGTCTTCGGCATCTATGACGGAGAGATCTTCGATAGTGCTGTGATGATACGTTTTGTGGAAAATGATGATGGTCAGCTTATCTATAAAAGTGGCGGAGGCATCACCCTCGATAGCGATGCCCGATCCGAATATGATGAGATGCTTGATAAGGTGTATTTGATTTGAGTGATAGTTAGCTCCAAAGCGGACAACGGCTTGGATGTGCGTGACAGTCGCGAGTCCGAGAGCGAAGCGATAGGCGACGCTGTGTCACCTCTGATGCCTATAGAGCTTTTACTGCGATAGTCACTGTCAGCGTATTGGGATCATTATCCGTCCATACAGTTGTCAAGCAGTAAGCCATTGGGTAGAGCGAAGTGATAAGAAGCTGTATAGACGAAGGACTCTCTCTGTACGCTTCAAGTACCCATTCCAGTAAAAGCTGTATAGACCATAGAGGGGACAAGGGCTAAAGCCCAGTGCAGTGGAGCGCTAAACGCGGAATCGTCACAGCGTCGCCAGTCATTGCACTCCTGGGCTAGCAACTGTCCCGCATTTTTAAGCCATTGTCGTCAGGGGTGTCGAGATGAGAAGTCGATAATGTTGTAAAG
>JAUWRZ010000042.1 GCA_030610325.1 Sulfurimonadaceae bacterium
AAGAAGGGTATCGTCACCGAGCTTGAGCTATGGAAGCGAAAGGTCTCCTCCTTTTGGGTGAAGACAGGATGCAAGAGTGAATGAGTATGAATCGACCAGATAAGAATAGTACTTTCAACCATTAATGCGTACAGAGCCAAAAGTAAAGAAGGCATAGGGATGGTTGTTCTACTGTAGAAAGGTTGGTAAAGGTATCGTAAATCGTGGAATAAGAAAATTTGTTTTACTGGTCTTGAAAATGGTGTGCATCATACTTGGGGTCTGATGGGTTTTTCTGGACTGACTAATTAGATAAGCCTTATCAAAGAGGCCGGTTGACAAGATGATCAATCAATTAAAATCGCCAAAGACATCCCTTTTCTCTTTCGACGATGCCGCAATGGAGAACTCTTTGCCGACTTTGAAGATGCTTCCACCCTCTTCAAAAAGAAGCTTTTGATCGAAATATCTCCTGACCTGCTTGTTTTTGATCGTCTTTAGCGTCCGACTTCCATCTTTTTCCTTCACTATTAAAAGAAAGTTCTTTGCGATGTGACCGGCCATGACCGAATACATGATGCCGGCTCTTCCGTCCCTGTTCTCCTCTTTCGAACCCTGCGCGATCAAAAGTATCGCCATCTTCGTCTTTCTGGCCACCATATCGATCTTTCTGACGATATCCGTGACACGCTCTGTCTCACTCTTGTTCCCGGTATCGAATATCTTGCCAAGGGAGTCGATGACGACCACTCTCACACCCTTATGATAGAGTGAGTAAAGAGCGCCCATCACCTCGGAGATATAGAACGTATCAAAGTTTGTGATGATGTTGTCTTGATGCATAGTGAGGTGACTTAGCTGCAAAAGCCGCTCCTCATAGTCCTCTTCACCAAATTCCAGTGAGAGCAGGCCTACTTTGTAAGTGAAAGAGGCCCTTTCTATCATCGAATATGCCAGGTGTGTTTTCCCGGACTCGAACTCACCCGTCAAGATCGTAAGAGATCCTTCGTCCAGACCACCCAATATACTATCGATAGGAGGGAAGTTGGTCGCGATACGTCGATCTTTTAGCCTATCTCGACTATTGAGCAGTTGCCGGGCTGTCTTAAAGCGTCCATCCCCTGCATTAAAAGCGTGGATCGTCTCTAACCGCTGTTCAAGATCAGATAATGCCCCGATTGCATCACCACTCTCTTCGATCGCAGACTTACTTTGACCAAGCGTGACGATGGTCTCTCTGGCGACATAGCGCTCTCTCATGGTGTCTATATATGACTCTAGGGAGGTCGGGGATAAGACGTTTGACGTCAATACCATCAACATCGCCGTCTCATCAAAGATGCCTTTGTTGACAAGATGATCACGCACCATAAGTTCGTCGACCGGCTTGTCGATCTCAAAAAGGTCACTGATCGTTTGAAACATAGAGCCATGGAAGGGGAGATAGAAGAACTCTCTTCGAAGTGAACCGAAGATGTCCAGGTGCTCATCGACCACTCTCTCGAAGTCAAAAAACAGCGTGTTTAGGACTGAACGCTCCATGCTGACGTCATATAGCGTCTCTTGCATCTTAGATAGACCCAATCTGTTTAAGGTCTCCATTAGCCAGAAGGGATGCTACACGCGCATCCTTAAGGGCTATCAAGGAGTTCTCCGTATCAATACTCTCCTCTAGCGGGAGCCATCTGCCTTTTTCGATCATCTCTCTGCCAGACCCTTTGTCCTTATAACGCAATACGAGATCAAGCTCTGCCTCTGCGTTTCTCTTCTTGTCATGCTTAAGCATAAAGTTGTCCATCGCCTTTATCCAGTCTTTGTTCTTGGCACCTTTCGATGTGTAGTAGTTCCATGCGCTGAAATAGAGTTCCATCGGGTTTGAGAACCCTGACTTCTTGGCAGTCGATAACACACTCAGGACAAATGCCTCATCGTTGTGAGGAAAAGTCCTGCCTACAGATCTCTTCTTACTCTTTTTGGCCTGCATCACCTCAAGACCTAACTGCTCTGTAAGAAATCTATAGCTATCCGATGGCAGGTCTATATCCTCAAGGTCTATGGAGGTACTGATGATATGCATAGTCTCCTCATCATAGATGATATCAGAGACATCGGAGACCTTTAAGAGTTCCAATACCTTGGATTCCTGCTCCAGTTCAAACTTTGCTTCCATAAGCCACTCACTGATGGTCTTGTTCCCAAGAGCAGTCAGCTCAGCCAGGCTAGAGTTAAGATGCGGCTCTATCTCCTCTATGACTTGCTTGACACTTTTGGTCGAGAAGAGGCCTGCATCATCTGAAACGATGAGCTGTAGAGCGATATAGTAGTGCAGTGGTTCGACGCCTGTTCTGTTGGTCTTTTCAAAACCAGTTATTCTCAGTCTTATCTTACTGATAGGGATCGTACTTCTTCGACTTGTCTCCTCCCAGGGACCACCTTCTCTTTTTATAAGATAGGAGAGTCGCCGTCGATCATGTGCGTTGAAGTCCTTTACTGCCGGCTCAAACTGCTTTCGCATAAAATCAGAGAAATCCGCATAGTCAAAACCCAGCTTGTTTTGTAACTCTTCCGGAGTGAAATCTGTCAATGAAGGGATATGTTGTGCTGATTGGATAGAAGTGATATAGACATCGAGGTTATAGGTCATCTGCAGATTAAAAGCTCTTCTGGTCTCAGGAAATAGAGAGACATACTCTTTCCCCTGTGCTATCACATAAGGGATCACCTTCTTTGAGAATGAGAAGACCAGCTTTTTCACATATTTCTTCTTATTTCGAAATGCTTTGCCATCTGGCATCGTCTTGGCATCAAGAAAGTCTTCGATATGAGGATAGTGTTGAGCCATCTCCGGTTCAAGGACGATATCGACCTCGTCAATATCCACTATCTCTCTATAGTGTGTACTGATTATCTCCATCGTCTCCAGATCCACTTCGTCGGTCCGCACTTTCCTGCTCGATTTTCCGACGACGTTTCGAATATTGTTAATATTGACAGCGAAGTTCCTAGCCGATTTAATACCAGTGAGTTCGATCAGTTCATCATAGCTGATCTCGATCTTAGGTTCCTTGACACTATCTAACACATAATTATCGATGACCTGACGGACAGCCGCGTTTCTGATCCTTCGCTGTTGACGCGTCAACTTTTTGACATCATCTAGATGATGTCTATCGAATAGTAGCTCCAGTTCCGCAATAGCAGCTTTTTCAAGTTCAAAATAGTTGATGTGTGCGCCGACGGCTTCTTGAAAATGCATAGTGACCGCATCGACTATCCGCTCTTGATTTGGGTTTTGTACACTGACCATTTGCTTGACCACTTTGCCATCGACGACACGGACTCTCTCTTTTTTGTTGATAACTATATCTGCTTGAGCGAGTGCGAGTGCCATTCTGTATGCTCTGTGCTTGGATATCCCAAGATTTCCCACTATCTAACCTTTTATCGATCTTATCGGAAGTATACACTAGCATAAAGAAAAAACATAGAACAATTTACTTTCGGAGTGATAAATTGCATATATTGATGGAATACAGAGTGAGATGTTGCATATGTCCCCACTTTAAGAGTGATAAATTGCACGTTACACCTCCTTTATGGAGTGTTTTGTTGCACAATGCTCTCACTAGAGGAGTATAAAATTGCACAGACCTGTTCCCATCATGCAAAAACATCACTTCCGGAGCGGGAAATTGCACAGCCATGGCTTCCGGACTGAAAAATTGCACATATTCTAGAAAGGTCGGTTGACAAAACGTCTTATCGTCTCAAGAAAGGGTGTCACCGTTGAACTTTCTATTATCTCATCTTAGTTTTCCATCAGGGGGATTTAGTGTGAAGATTCTAACAAGAGGGAGGGAAGATGTCTGGACAAGCCCTAAAGTAGGGCTTCTATTCGTTGTTTTTACCAATATACCAAAAAAAAGTGTCTCACATGTCAGCCGAAAGTGTCGCACAAGTCAGACATAAGTGCCTCACTGTCGCACAGGTCTACCGGAAGCGTCACACAAGTCAGCAGATAGTATCGCACATGTCAGCCGAAAGCAGATCAAAATATGAGTGTACAAAGCCCAGTATACAGGGGTTGAGACAGCCCTTGGTCAGCCTGCTATATATTATTAATATATATACTAAATATATATATGCTTTTCCATCTGTCGCACAAGTGAGCCGGAAGTGGATTATGTTCAAGATATCCGTAGATATCTATGATGCAACCTTAGAAGAAGCACCGGAAGTTCCCTGTGCTTTTTTCTCCTCTTTTGCTGCCTCTTTTAGCTCATTCTCATTAAGCCACTTAAAAGTCTTTCGAGCGATGTTCTTGATGTTCTCAAAACCTAACCCTTCTAAAAACTCCTTGATCTCACCATCCACTCTGATAATAGCCTTATCTTTTAAAAGCTGTGGATTATGTGTTGCAAGTAGTTCTGGGATCTGGGATGATCTGATATCTCTTGGAAGACGATAGCTCTCACCGACTTGAAATCCCCACTCTTCATCACCGACTATGAACGAACCTTCGATATCAGCGACCTTCTTAAGGGCCTCTTCTACCTGCTTCGCTCCAGCTTTAAGTGCTTTGAGTTTGTTAACAAGTTCTTTTGGCGTGAAAGCTTCGTTCTTAGTCAAAGGACAATCGTGCGCAAAACCGCAATAGACACAGTGATCACTAGGCGAACAATGTGTATCCAACTCCCCTTTAGAGATACGGACCATCTTGCTGACCAAGTGGTTGATCCTCTGCTCATAACGCTTAGCGTCTTTGAGGTCGAAATAATACTCTTCGATCTTACGTGTACCTCGTACTTCTCCGGGTAGACGTGGATATATGCGACGAAATATGATGTTCTCTACACCAAGATTACGCATGCCCATAAGCGCATAAGCCTGAGCTTGTATATCCACACCTTTATCCGCAGCGTAGCCGGTCTTCCAGTCAGTGATACAGACGATCCCGTCTTCGTTAAGAGAGACGACATCTGCAGAACCGACAAAATCAGTGAGTTCAAGAGGATATACCATCTCCATCTCTGCTTCCATCAGTTCATGTCCTAAGAAATATTTTTCCCAGTCGAAATATTCACCGACAAACTTCTCAGCCTCTTCCATCAACTCAAACGAGATGATACGACTCTCCTCTTTCGACTCTTTACCCATAGCAGCATTGACCTGCTGTTCCAGGACTTTGTGGATAGCCACACCTAATCGAGCCCAGGAGAAGTCTTGAAAGCTAGGACGCTTTAGGATCTTCTCACCATACCATTTATGGCTACACGCCTCGAACGAGGTGATCTGTGATGCGGAGACATGTTGAAGCTCTCCATTCTTAAATGCTGTACCGAAACCCATCTTGGATCCTTTTGTGTTGATTATTTGATCAGACAGGTTGTAGCTTCTCGTCTCAAACCCATCTTTGGGTAGTAAAAAAGAGATCTCCTCCACTAAAGCGACCCTCCGGCTACAACCCCTTAAATAAAAATCCAAAGGATCTTTTATGTTGATACTTATATCTGGGTCAAGTGGTTCAGGGAAGAGTCATATGGCTAAAGAGCTGGAGACTTACGGTCTCTCACGATTGAGTACCTATACGACAAGAGCGATGCGACCTGGAGAAGTAGAGGGTGATGACTATCACTTTATGGATATCTATGAGTTCGAGTCCATGGTCCTAAGCTACGCTCTGGCTGAGTTCGCTGTCTTTAAAAGCCACTATTACGGCGTAAGTAAGCGATCACTCTCTCTTGCTGGGGACTACACACTGGTCGTGGAACCCAATGGAGCTGCCTCAATTCACTCCTTTTGCGAGAAAGAAGCGATCGATCACAGGCTGGTCTTCATCGATACACCGATCTGCGTTCGACACATGTTGATGCGCGAGAGTCGGGGTGAAGTGGCGGCTGATGAGCGTATCTTCGATGACATAAAAGAGCGGTATCTCGCTCTTGGCATCCGCCCGGACATCGTCACTTCCGCACCTGGCGATCACCAGGCTGTTATCGATGCGCTCTGATACATATAGGCACTATTTGCTTCGGCAGATAAGGATATTGGGGAGTGGCTACAACCCAGATAATAAATTAATCAACACAAAGGATTCAATATGAGACTCAGTGAACGCGCTAAGCGTATAACAGAGAACCTGACAAGTAAAGAGCGTTTAGCTGATGTCATCGGTGCGCTCGGGATAGATGTGACCAGAGAGTTCAAGTTCACCTTAAGGGATGAACGGACAGCTTCTTGCGTCATCAACAACGACGGCACCGTACACGATTTTGGTGATGGAAGTCATCATGATTTCGTCAATGTCATCCAGATAAAAGATGGTCTTGATTTTAAAGATGCCGTCATGAAGGCCGAAGAGATGCTCGGAATAGACGATACCGGTAGTGTGACGCGTGTGTTCCAGACCCCAAGGCTGACAAAAGAGGAGATAGCTAAGACCCAAGAGAAGATAACTGATCCTCTTGATGAGGAGTATGTCCTCTATTTTCGTCGACAGTCTTTCGATAAGCAAGCGCGATTTCGTGAGTTTGTCCGGAAGTTGATGCCGACCGGCACTGCAGAACAGCTCAAGAAGATGGTCAAGCATTTTGAGATCGGCTACGATCCAAAGAATGATCGACTCACTATTCCTGTGCGCAATGCAAAAGGTGCTCCGGTAAACCTCTTCAAATATACCCCTTATCCTGAAAAGCGAGATGATGGGACAATACTTCCCAAGGTCAGGTACCTCTCACGACGTGAGAGAGTGCTTTTCAATCTTGGGGTACTCAGGCATGCTCCTAAGACTCTCTATATCCTGGAGGGCGAGAAGGATGTCATAAACGCCACACTCTCAGGAAAGGCCGCTATCACACAGGGTGCTGCGAGTAATTGGCAGCCATGGATGGCAAAAGCGATAGTCCTGGCATGCAGATACTTCGGCGTACCGATGCCCAGGATCATCATCATCCAAGACCACGATAAGGCCGGACTCAAAGCCGCTTTGAAGATCTATAAGGACGTCAAAAAGGTCCAGAAGGAGACGACGATGGTCTTTTGGCAGCAAGAGACGGCAGATCATATCGGTAGGCATATCCAAAAAGATGTCGCTGTGATCGATAAAGGATTACCAAAAGAGGTAGTCAAGAAAGGCTTTGATTACACCGACTATCAATACTATCTTTCCAATAAACAGGCTTCTTAGGAAGCCATATCGTAGACCACAAGAGCGATGACCGGACATCGGAAGTCCCTCTCGTTACTATTAGGACAACACACTAGGGAGTATATACATGATAAATATCCGATCAATGGTCCTATCAGCATTTCTGCTGTCATCGAGCGTCGCTATGGCTACTGAGGTCTCCAAGCAGGCGGACGCAGCAAAAAGAGCAGAGGTGGCGCAACTGGCTAAGAGAGCACAGCAGGCTCAGGTCATCGATACCGACACTGACAGTCAGCTGCTTGAAGCGGTCTCCAGACTTCCTCTGGCCAAGACGCACCGGTTCATACCGCAAAAAGTGATGGATGGCGGGAGTGCCCTACACATGATCAAGGGATACTTCGATACTCCTAAAGGAAAGACCTATGCGGTGATGTTCGTCACTCCTGACCTGGGGACTGCCCTCTACGGTCAGGCATTTGATACAAACACAGTCAAACGCTATAGCCCTGTGGACACTGAAGAGTTGAAGTCTGCCTCAGTCTATACGATAGGAGACGGTCCTGATGAGTTCTTTCTTGTCTCTGATCCGCTGTGTCCTTACTGCATGAGTCTTGAGAAGAGGCTGGCTGAATATGCCGATAAGGCTACGTTTCACCTGCTGTTCATCTCGCTTCCGATGCACCCGAGAGCACCCGAGGCTATCGCATACATCCTCTCCAAGGAGGGTGATGAAGCGCGACATGCTGCCGCTGTAGAGATAGCTAAAGGGTCTAAGTCGTTTGTCGGTACTGACAAAAAGCCTGCGGCCAGAGAGATGGCAAGGATAGAACGTCTTGCCGGAGAGCTAAACACTCAGGGGACACCGTCGCTGTTCAGTATGGATGGTGAACCTGTCCCGATGCGGGTCTTCGACTATTATGACAAACAAGCCGGTAAGACACCGGCAGGGAGATGAGATGTATCGAGTCGAAGTAGGGGCTCTACTGCTGAGCAGCACGCTTCTGTTTGGAACCCCACCGACCAGTGACCTCTCTGGATACACACTTCTCCCACCGACCAAGCACTACTATCTCACGCTCGCTCACCATCTCAATGACAAGGCGATCTTCGACACGAAGACGATCAAGCATGCGCTGAGCGAGCGTGGTGAGAGTGACCTCTCGCACCTTCTTAAAGCATTGGCTTATGACGAGGTCGGCGACCAAGAGAGGGTCGATGGACATCTTGAGTCGATCAAAGATAGAAGAGCCCTGCTTGATACCTGCCCAAAGGTCGGTCTGACACTCTCAGATCTGCTTTTGCGAGCTGGCAAGTATCGCGAAGTGCTCTCGCTGCTTCCTAAGACTAAGATCCTGCGTTTTTCCGGCGAATATCGCATGCAAGCTCTCTACTACCGGGCTATGGCTCTCTATCTTGATGATCAGACTATCGGTATCGAGATGAAAGCAGTCAAAAATCAGTTCGCTCAGGCTAAGAAGATCTATTATCACCACAACCCAAGGAGCCTCGATGTCATCAGGTAAGACGAGTCTATTACTACTGCTTGTCAGTACGATGCTGCATGCAGGGATAACCAGGAGTGAGGCGCTCAAGATCGGATCAGTCGAGGCGCTTGGTGCGAGCACTCAATACAGAAGTGAGGACCATATCGCCAAGGCGCTCAAGAACAGCCACTGGCAGAGAGCCAACACACTTCTGCTTTATGAACACACGACGCTCAAGGCAAAGCGTGGCTCTATCGCCTCGATAGATTACGACACCATCATCTCAGAACTGCACCTCGCGGCAAAGCAGGATGTCCTAGTCGCTGCCTATCAGGGATATGTCCTGGTCACGATGCTGACACAAAAGCGCGGGGCTTACGCAAAAAGAGATCTGTTTCGTTTTACCTCGATAATGATGCGTTATGACCTCTGCCAGGGATATTATGACAGTGCCTATGCCTACGCGAATGGATGGGTAAATGGCTCAAAGGACTATGACAAGGCGTTAAGCCTTCTTGAGAAAGGCAGGTCAGCCTGCATGATGCCTCAGATCACACCGTGGCAAAGACGTATGTGGGAAGAACATCGTGCCAAATACAGTGCGCTCAAGCGGTTAAGAGAGTCGCGATGAGACTCTTTCTTCTCTTTGTGGCCGGTGCGGTGATGACGGTCTCTGCTGAGATAGTAGACCTCGGGAAGCTCGCTGCTACCTATGAGATATCCGAACCTGATATGCTCGTCCAGGTGACGCAGCGTATCGCTGCACTTGACCGCCAGACGATCGTCGATCAGTACCAGAGGATGCTGAAGGATGCGATGAGAAGGGACTCCGGTCTTCCCACATGTATCCAAGACACTACCTACACTCGCCCCTATGAGGTCGTGACAAAAGGGGCCTATGCGATGAGCGCTCAGCCCTATATCACTCCTGGAGAGATCGTGCATAAGGTGTCCAGAGCCCCATCTTCAGTCTGCCTGGTCGATGCCACTACATCATTTAGTGAGAGGGCTTCAGTCGACGCATTGTCGATATCAGGGAAGTCTTGTGACAAGGTGATGGTGTCCGGGACGGATATCCTCGGTTTTCGAGAACGATATCCGCAGTTCACCGACGTCTACCCTTATGACACACTCTTGGGGGATGCTCTGCAGTTCTCCTGTCAGCCTAGTCGTGTCTTTGTCTTGGGAGACACATTGACGATCGATGAGTTTTCGATCGCGAAGAGAGGTGGGTAGATGAGAGCGGTGATGTGGATGATACTCATCATGCAGGCGATGTTGATGGGAGAGGGAACGACTACTCTGGACAGGATCTATCACTCCGGGAACGAGAACAAAGCGAAGATAGACAAGTTGCTGACCGGCCTGGACATGCAGCACATGATCTCCTCGATCGAGATCGACTGGAGGGACTGGGAGAGCTGCGGCAACAACATGGCAGGATTGCCGGGATTTGCGACCTGTTTCGATGAACCTGTCTATATCGCAGACTACAGTCTTCAGGCGATGAAGATCAGTTCGCTGGGCATAGATTTTGGCTCAGACCCGATGAAGAACGGATACACCCGCTCCTCTGATGAGGGGAGTATGCACGGCTTTGGCTGG
>JAUWRZ010000095.1 GCA_030610325.1 Sulfurimonadaceae bacterium
ATTAAAACATGCCCCTGACGTAGCCCCTTTAGAAGTCGATAAGTCTTAGTCTATACGATCATTCCAAAGGCTTTATAAGATCCCATGCTTCACACTTTTTTCACACTCTATGACTTTATACTGTTCACTGTGAAAGCGATTAGGAGCTTCTTCCTCTACTGATCGACTTTCCTTTCATTCTCCTTAAGAAAATCCTTGCCACTTTACCATTTTCCGGCAAGGATATGATCCCAGAGCTATTTACACCTTTTCCATCATCATACGTTGATACTCTCTCTCCATGACAACATCCAGTGTCGACTCTACCCGGTCGATAAAGACTTTACCGTTCAGATGATCATACTCATGCTGGAAAAGTCGAGCTATGAAACCCTCATATTTAGCCTTCACCTGCTCACCTTCACGGTTCATATAACTGACCTCTATCTCCCTGTATCGCGGAACAAGGGCACGCAGACCCGGTAGGCTCAGACAACCGTCCCAATCTTTTTCCATCTCTTGAGAATGCCAGATGATCTCGGGCTCTATGACAGCTATGGGCTTCATCATCGGAGCATGAGGATAACGTTCGTTAGGTTGTGAGGACATGATAAAGATACGTTCTGAGCGGTAGACCTGCGGTGCCGAGATGCCCATCCCTTTTGCATCGTTGCAGGTAAGCATCAGCTCATCAATAAACTCCTGAGTCTCTTTAGCACCAAGATCTGTAACAGGTCTGGCGATCGCTCTGATCACGGGAGCACCCAACTGTGCTATCGGCAGTATCTTTTCCATCTCTTACTCCTATGCAAGGTCTTATCTTTTAGTCAATACCTTTTCGATCAAAGAAGCCTCTTTTTGCGGGACCCTTGCCTGATCAGCAAACTGGCTCCATATGGATACAGCAGCAGTGACCTCATCGATGATATCTTTATACTCTTTGACATCGTGCGACTTGGCAAGTCTAACGAGTTCTTTGATCCCGGGAGAGACTCCCTCACCCATCACTGTCAGACTCTGCCATCCATTTGGCCCAGATGAGAAGGTAAGGTCATATGCCGGTGTCATCTTCCATATGCCAGTACGATCCATAGTAAAAGAGACATTCTTCTCATGATCGTCTCTATTATGAGATAAGACATTGAAACAGGCAAGACGAAATGCCTTCTCTACCTCATTGACATCTTTAGTCAACGCTCCTGTGACTGAGAGCAGATCGTCATAGTCCAAAGAGGGGATCCGAAAATCAGAATGTACCAATCCACATAAGGTATGGACATGCAGACGATCATCGCCTTCTCTATCGAAACGTCTTGTCCCAAAATAACTTTTTCCCGATCTTCCCTCAAACAAGTGTGTCTTCTCAACGACCAGACCTGCTTCTTTAGCCATTAGACTGTAAGCATACTCTATATTTCCTCCGTAACGTGAATCACCACTGTTTGCAAATTTAAGTAACCAATGTTCAAAACCAGTGAGAAGTCCCTCTTCTCCATAACGGAGTGACTTCTTGTCACTACTGACTTGTAAGAGTGCTTTTGGCCGTGCACCGGCAGATGAACCATTTAATGCTATCAGTCCCTTCAATACATCCTCACTACTACCTTCCAAGACTTTTCTCATATCATCATCAAGCCTATCAAGATCGATGACATCATCATAAGCTGCATACATAGATGATGAGAGGTCTGGGATATAATCCAATGCCCCCATGCCATCAAGACCGGTGTATGAGAGTCGGTCAAGTGGTGTGATACGCTCTGGAGTCACCCCATTTTTTCTTAGATGACGGTCTACAAGCAATCGTCCCCATCCATCAGGCAAAGAGTCGTTGAAAAGTCCAAAAAGGCCTTCAAACATACCATCTGCATTAAATACCGCACCATCTTTTAATGGTAATCTAAATGGAGAAAGTTGTAGACCTGTCTGTAAGAACTCAGTCGCATACTCAAAATAGACTCTCCCCTCGATCAGTGCGAGTAGACCGACATCATGGACTTCTCCTTCGAGATCCAATCTCACCCGGATCTCTCTAACACCACTCACCTGTTACCTCTTTGCCGCTTGCGTGATGCTTTTTGCAAAGCTTCAATGCTCACAGGTCTACTACTATCTATCTTTGCTAAAGCAATAGACGAAAAGTCATCGATACATTCCAGGATGAGTGAGAGCTTAAGCAAGGAGTTTAGAGAGATCGCTCCTGTACTTTCAAAGCGTTTGATGCTTCCAAGTGAGACACCCGATCTTTCAGAAAGTGTATGTTGTGTATAACCGATGTCAAGCCGCCGTTCTTTAAAGTTATCTCGTATACTGAGCAGCTGTTTTTGCGGTGTAGTAATAGATAACATATTAGCCCTAATATAAATATATTGTCTATTATAGTCATTATATTATCTATTGTCAATTATTTTTTGTATGCGGATCACCTCCATGGAGTTCTCCTTAACTAAACTTATAGGATAATACACCAACTGATTTCAGGAAACAATAATATGAGTATAGAAGAGACTTTAAAAGAACGCAGTGGTAGTAGATGTGAACTCTGTGGAGCAGAGAACGATCTGAGTGTCTATGAGGTGGCTCCAAGTGATGGTTCAGCAGAGCAGGCTATCTATGTGTGCAGCACCTGTAGAGGGCAGATAGAGGAGCCTTCGACTATCGATGCTGATCACTGGCGCTGTCTCAACGACAGTATGTGGAGTGAGGTCCCGGCTGTCCAGGTGATGGCTTACCGTCAGCTTCATACTCTACGCGCAGAGGGCTGGCCGCAGGAGCTGCTTGACATGATGTATCTTGAAGACGATGTAAAGAGCTGGGCAGAAGCCGGCATACCAGAAGAGTCTGGCGAGAGTGTCGTCCATAGAGACAGTAACGGTACCATCTTACAAGCGGGCGATACGGTGACACTGATAAAAGACCTTGATGTCAAAGGTGCCGGCTTCACGGCAAAACGCGGTACCGTCGTCAAAAACATCCACTTGACTGATGATCCCAAGTTCATCGAAGGCAAGATCAACGGTTCCCAGATCGTCCTTGTCACAGCCTATATGAAAAAGTCAAACTGACCCATATTTGTCAATAGACTCACATGTGGGGAGTGCCTCCACATGAGAGTTTGATATAGTTCGTAAAAAACGATCAGACACCGTTACTTTTTAGTATTTAAAAAGTTTTATTATGTTAATTTAACATTATCACTTTTTATCTTCAAAGGGCGCACTATCTCCAGCAATCTGATCACAGGACTTACCAATACTACCGTAGAGGGTAATAGACCTATCTTACTCTACTCCATACCAGGACATAAGATCTACTGGATGGGCATAGATGAGGAGACAGCATTTAGATGTAATGTCTATCTCATCGAAGATGGAAATGACTATTTTCTTGTCGACCCGGGCAGCAGACTCTATCATGCCGAACTAAAAAGACGAGTCGCCACCATCGTAGACCCTCACAAGATCAACGGCCTTATCATCTGTCACCAGGACCCTGATGTCGCTGCTTCCATGGTCGACTGGCTGGAGATCAGCCCTCTGGCTACGGTCTTCTCCTCCATACGGACTAATATCTTGTTACGACACTACGGAAAAGAGGAGTACACCTTTTACGATATCGGTGCCCGGCCAGAGTACACTTTTAAAAGTGCGAGAAGCCTGAAGTTCATAGAAGCGCCGTTCCTGCACTCTCCTGGGGCGTTCACTACACTTGACCTGACATCAAGCATGCTCTTCTCTGGGGACATCTGGGCAGCACTGGACATCGACTGGAACCTGGTCGTCACCGATTTTGAAGCCCATCGTTCCAATATGGACCTCTTTCATCTTGACTATATGGCATCCAATGTAGCTGCCAAAGGTTTTATAAAAAACATTGAAGGTGAGCACATCGATGCTATCTTACCTCAGCACGGCTCGATCATCGATCACGACAATGTACAAAACGCGCTACAGTACCTTCGAGACCTGCACTGCGGACTCGATATCATCTATGCAGATCAATAAAGCAGGAGCAGGCAACATCTATGGATGACTCAGCACAGAAGCAGATAAAAAGACTTCAACGTCAGCTAGATCTGGCCAAGCAGGCCCTGCGACAAGACCGTAATATCAGGGAGAAGTATCAAGAGACCCTGAAGCAGCTAAGACAAAAAGAGCACTTTGCCACGACACTGATAGAGTCAAACAGCGATGCAGTGATCGTCATAGACGCAAAACAGAAAGTCCTGGTCTATAACAAACGTGCGCAAGAGCTCTTTGGTCACTCTAAGCAGCAGCTGTGAGGCAAATAGAGTCTTAACAAGATCTTCCCGCAAAAAGCACTCACGCGCTACAGCAGGTTCTTTGATGATATCATCGTTAAGGAGAAGCGTCCTATGCTCTGGAGCCGACGAGTCAAGTCAAAAGCCAAAAGACAGAACAGATCGACACTGCCGGTAAAGATAGGTATCTCCATAGCTTATGAGGAAGAGCAGCCTATCATCATCCTAGATATCGAGGATATCAGTGCTGAACTGGAGGCGAAAAGATCGCTTCGCAGTATGAACCTGCTACTGGAGAAGATGGTAAAGAGACGTACCGATGAGCTACACTCTCAGTATGTGCTGTTTGAGACACTTTTTGAGAAGTCTCCCGATGGCATCATGATAGCTGATGAGGACAATTGTCTGCAGTGCAATGAGAAGATGGTGAGACTTTTTGGATTTGATTCCAAAGATGAGCTCGCGGATATGCCTCTTGATGCCTTCTGGCCACAGACACAACCTGATGGTCAGACATCCAGGACACGCTTCTCAGAGATGCGGGAACTTGCGTTTGAGCATGGTGGTCACCAATTCGAATGGAGTAACCTCAAACGAGATAAGGAGAGTTTTCAGACTGAGATCACACTCACTCCCGTCACGCTTCATGACCAGCACGTACTCCATATCGTCATAAGAGATATCACCGAGGTCAAAAAGACTGAAGCACTCAACCGACAGCTGGGTGAACAGATGGACCTGGCACTAAAAGGAAGTAACCAGGGAGTCTGGGATTGGAATATCTTAGACGACACGATCTATTTCTCAGCACGTTGGAAGGCGATGCTGGGCTACAGCGATGATGAACTTCCCAATGAGTTTACCAGCTGGCTAGAAAACGTACATCCCGATGATCTTGAAGAGACCTTAAGTGCCGTAGAGAAAAACACACAGGGTGAGACCGACTTTTATGAGACTTTCCATCGTATGCGACACAAAGACGGACACTGGGTATGGATCCATGATCTGGGCAATACGACTTTCGATGACTCGGGTAAAGCCGTTCGTATGAGCGGCACCCACACAGACGTGACAGAGCAAAAAGAGCTGGAACTAAGTTATGCCCATCAGGCGCAGATCATCGAACAGGTCCATGATGCAGTCATCTCTATAGACCTGGACAAAAAAGTCCTCAGCTGGAACAACGGTGCCGATTTTATGCTTGGATACTCCACAGAGGAGATGATCGGCCGACTCGTCACTGACATCTATTACGAAAAGGACCTTCCTCTACTGACTAAGATGATAGATGAAGTCGAAGCAGATGGCAACAGCAGCATCGAAATACGTATGGTCAAAAAAGACGGCACGGTCATCTATACAGCACTATCATGCTCACTGCTCTATGATGAGAACGACAGACCTGTCAGCCTGATAGGCTACGCCAAAGATATCACCACGACTAAGCTGGCACAGGACAGACTGCGAAGGCAAAAAGAGCTTCTCGATCACCAGGCCCATCATGATGAACTGACACAACTGCCTAATCGTACGCTCTTCGATGACAGACTTCAACAGGGTATAGAGAGTGCCAAACGCAATAAGAAAGAGCTGGCTCTCTTTTTCATCGATCTCGACCACTTCAAACAGATCAACGACTCTCTTGGCCATGCAATCGGTGACAAGCTCTTGCAAAAGGTCACAAGACGTCTTCTCTCTCAGATCCGTAAACATGATACCCTTGCACGACTCGGTGGTGATGAGTTCACCCTTATCATGGAGGAACTCACAGATGAGCGTGACGCCTCAAAGCTTGCTAAGAAGCTACTCAAAGCTTTAAAAGAGCCCATCACTGTCGATGGGCATATCCTTTATATCACAAGCAGCATCGGTATCAGTCTCTACCCGAAAGATGACACCCAAGCCCGATCACTTCTCAAGTATGCAGACAGGGCCATGTATAGAGCTAAAGAGGAGGGACGAAACAATTTTCAATTCTACTCGACAGAGATGACAGAGCTCATACACGAGAAGGCCAAAGCAGAAAGAGAGCTTCGCCAGGCAATCGACAAGAGAGAACTCATCGTCTATTATCAGCCACAGATGAACGCACAAGACAACACCATCATCGGTCTCGAAGCACTGATACGTTGGAGACACCCGACACAGGGCGTCATCCCTCCGGCAGACTTCTTACCTCTTGCCAAAGAGACCGGGCTTATCGATGATATCGACCGCTGGGTCATGAACACGGCGATGGCACAGATACACCAGTGGCAGCAAGATGGTCATGAGACAGGAAGACTAGCCCTGAACATCGGGATGAGCTCACTGGAGCAGAAGGGTTTTCTAGGTGAGTTCAACTCAAGCATCAAAAATTCCGGGCTAAACACACACTCGATCGAACTTGAAGTGACTGAGAGTGATCTGATGCAAAGACCCGAACAGACCATCGCCAGACTCAATGAGATCAATAGACTTGGTGTCACCATCGCTATAGATGACTTTGGTACCGGTCACTCCTCACTTGGGCTCTTAAAGCGTCTGCCCATCGAAAGGTTGAAGATCGATAAGTCCTTTATCGATGAGCTGCCTGATGATGAGACAAACTCTGCCATCACCTCTACTATCATCGCCATGGGCAAGAACCTCTCTTTACATCTTATAGCTGAGGGTGTCGAGACCCGGGAGCAGAACGATTTTCTCATCCAACACGGATGTAACACTGTACAGGGCTACTATTATGCAAGACCCATGCCTGCTCAAGAGATCGAAAAGCTTTTTTGACGGTGTCGGTCTGGACATCTTCACTAAATAGCCTCAGCTAATCGCTAAGGTTTATCTTCTATTTTGTTTTTTCATGTACTATGCAGATAAAGAAATCTAAAAAACAGGTAGATGATGAAGATCTCAAGATCACTCAGCGCTTTTATGATAGCTGCACTGCTCTTTGTCGTATTTCATGATTTTGCTGTCAATACAGCAGAGACTACGCATCACAACAGCTTTACTTCGACGCAATCGAGCGATATAGAGCATACCACCTACACTGTTGCCGTAGAACATCAATCGTTCCATCAACCATTTCTCATCACCTCCAGTGACTCATCGTTTTATACTCCTTCAGATGATGCTGCGCATCATGATGATGAGACTGACCACTCCCAAGACCACGCTTTCACTATATTCTCTCCACCAAAAGTATAACTACACCCCCTCTTTTACAAGACTTTACTTGATATTGAAGTCTTCTGACATCTAGATAACAGCGTACCTTATATGTGTACAACACTCAAGCTATATTTATGACAGGAACTATCACCATGCCGG
>JAUWRZ010000282.1 GCA_030610325.1 Sulfurimonadaceae bacterium
AAAAAGATTAATTGCGCCGTATAATGTGGGAAAATGTGTCAATTGTTCGAACACAGCAGGGACTTTCAGAAGCCAAAGAAGCGATAGAAACGATGTTGAACGGAGAGATAGGCCGTCTGTTGAGACTACGGCTTTTGACGGCTAAGTCGATCGTAGACTCTGCCATACAACGAAAAACGTCCGTAGGGGCGCACTATATCTTACAAGAGGAGAGATGATGACACGAGTTGAGGAAGGCACACACGCCATAGACCTGGCGGTCGAACCGTTTGGCTGGCTACTTTTAGTGATCTTTGTAGTAGGTTACTATTTTATTGCAGCGGAAGAGAAGTACCATATCAACAAGGCTAAACCGGCACTTTTTACCGGTACTTTTATGTTTATGCTATTGGGGGGTTATTACGCCTTTAATGGTCTGGACTTTTCAGCGTTCGATACAGAGATAGCCCACCTTATCCTGGAGATCGCAGAGATCTTCTTCTTCTTGTTCGTCGCGATGACGTACATAGAGGCGCTGATAGAGCGAAATGTCTTTGATGCGCTTAAAGAGAAGCTTTTGGGCGCAGGGTATGACTATAAGAAACTCTTTTGGGTGACTGGTATTCTGGCCTTCTTCATCTCCCCTGTCGCAGATAACCTGACGACAGCGTTGATACTCTCAACGGTCCTGATCACCATCGAGAAAGATAACAAGGCTTTCCTGGTCCCGGCTGCGATAAACATCGTCGTCGCGGCAAATGCCGGTGGTGCCTGGTCTCCATTTGGCGATATCACGACATTGATGGCATGGTCTGCAGGAAAAGGTACGTTTGTCGATTTCCTATTCCTGTTCCCGGCTTCGATCATCGGTTGGAGTATCACCGCTTTCTTGCTTAGCCGTTTCGTCCCGGAAGGTACTCCTACAAAGATAGAGAATGCTGAGCCTGTAGAGATCCATAAAGGCGGTAAGGTCATCATCGCCCTTGGTATCTTTACGATCGCCTCTGCCGTTTTGGGAAAACAGTTGATGCACCTGCCTCCGATGTGGGGAATGCTCTTTGGTCTCTCACTGCTTCAGCTCTATGCATACACACTTAAGAAGTACCATGATCACGATATCGAGATCTACAAATCAGTCTCTAAGATCGAGAACGACACCTTGCTCTTCTTCTTTGGTATCCTGGCTGCTGTCGGTGCGCTTCACTTTGCAGGTTTCCTTGCTCACGCTGCGGAACTTTACACGATCTTTAGCCCGACAAGTGTGAACATCGGTGTCGGTTTCCTCTCTGCGATCGTAGATAACGTACCGGTCATGTCCGCTGTGTTGAAAGCTTCACCGGATATTCCTCTGGAACAGTGGATGCTTGTGACACTGACTGCGGGAGTCGGTGGTTCAATGATCAGTTTCGGCTCCGCCGCAGGTGTCGGAGTCATGGGTAAACTAAAAGGCGTCTATACCTTTGGTGCGCATATGAAGATGTCCTGGACTATTCTCATCGGTTACATAGTCTCTGTCATCATCTGGTACATCCAGTACGAGATACTTGGCATTTATATTCAACGTTAAACTACTTTATTGTACCCTTTCAAAACGCAAAGGGTACACCCTTTCCAACTTTCCATACTCTGAATTACTGTTAACTACCCGCGAGGGTCGTAGTGATCATCAAAAGGCACACCATTGAAAGACGTCAGTATAATAGTTCTCGATTTTGGCTCCCAGTACACCCAGCTGATCGCAAGAAGACTTCGTGAAGAGCGTGTCTATTGTGAGATCCTTCCCTACTATACAAAAGTCGATGTGATCAAGGCTAAAAACCCACAAGGTCTCATCTTAAGCGGTGGTCCATCATCGGTCTACGCCAAGGACGCTTATGAAGTAGACCAGGGTGTCTATGAGATGGGGCTTCCGATCTTGGGTATCTGTTACGGGATGCAACGTCTTGCTGTCGATCTCGGCGGTTCAGTCATCCGTTCGGACCATCATGAGTACGGTAAAGCAGAGCTTATCATCAACAAAGAGCATGGACAGAGCTCTGCACTGTTCGATCAGTGTGATGATAACCGTATAGTCTGGATGAGTCACTCCGACAGAGTCGATGAGCTTCCTGAAGGCTTTAAGCCCATAGCTCATTCAGACAATTCTCCTTATGCAGCTATTGCCAATGAAGAGAGCCGTGTCTATGCGATGCAGTATCATCCGGAAGTACAGCACTCAGAAGAGGGTTACTTGATGCTGCGCAACTTCGCCAGGACTATCTGTGGTGTCACTGAGAAGTGGAAGATGGAACACTTCCTAAAAGATCAGATCACGAAGATCCGGGAGCAGGTCGGTGACGCGAAAGTTCTGTGTGGTCTGAGTGGCGGGGTCGACTCTTCCGTAGTGGCTGCACTGCTATATGAAGCCATTGGTGACCAGCTTGTCCCAGTCTTCGTAGATAATGGACTGCTGCGTAAAGATGAGCGTGGGCAGGTCGAAGACGTCTTTAAGATCAACCTCAAAGTCCCTCTTATCACCGTAGATGCTGTTGATAACTTCCTTGGCAAGCTCGAGGGTATCAGTGACCCAGAGACAAAACGTAAGATAATCGGGCATACGTTTATCGAAGAGTTTGAAGCTGAGGCTAAAAAACATGACGGCATCAAGTTTTTGGCACAGGGTACTCTCTACCCGGATGTCATCGAGTCGATCTCGGTCAATGGTCCGTCAGAAGTCATCAAATCACACCATAATGTCGGAGGCCTTCCTGACTGGATGGACTTTGAGCTGATCGAGCCATTGCGCGAACTTTTTAAAGATGAAGTACGTAAGCTCGGTAAAGAACTTGGACTGCCAGAGGGTATGATCAACCGTCACCCTTTCCCTGGGCCGGGTCTGGCGATCCGTATCATGGGTGATGTGAACCGTGCGGATCTTGAGATCCTGCGTGAAGCAGATGTCATCTTACTTGATGAACTAAAAGCAAGTGGATACTATACGAAGACATGGCAGGCTTTTGCTGTACTTCTAAATGTCAAGTCTGTCGGTGTGATGGGTGACAACCGTACCTATGACAATACAGTCGCTGTACGTGTAGTAGAAGCGGTCGACGGTATGACCGCGACATTCGCACACTTGCCACATGACCTGCTTGAGCGCATCAGTCGACGGATCATCAACGAAGTAGACGGTATCAATCGCGTCGTTTACGACATCAGCTCCAAGCCCCCTGCTACCATCGAGTGGGAGTAGGCCGCACCAAGCATAGTGCATCTTGACAGGAAAATCTAGTTGGGATGAACATCTTGACAGCGCGGGACAGTTTCAAGGTTTAGAGTAACCCTTCCCTTAAGATAAAGTGCGTCTTAGCTATGCGTGACAGTTGCGAGTTTTGGAGCGAAGCAACAAAGGACGCTGTGTCACCACTGACGTCCATACAGCTTTTACTGAAATAAACAGTTTAACTGATATAGAAAGTCATTCGTCTAAAAAGGTTCCTACGCTATGAGCAATCAACATATCTACCTCTTCTCCAAAACCCCTCACCCAGATGTCAACTACATCCCCATCCTCTCGACCGAGTTCTTCCAACCGACCATAGATTTTTCCAGATATGATGCCATCGTCCTGACCTCCAAACAGGCAGTGACAGCACTTGAGAAGATCAATAAAGTATGGACGACACTTCCAGTGTTGACAGTTGCTGACCTCACTGCAAAGATGTCAGAGGATGCCGGAG
>JAUWRZ010000515.1 GCA_030610325.1 Sulfurimonadaceae bacterium
AAAGTTCAAAGAGGTGTTGGAAAACGAATCGGAGTTTTTTGAGCTGACCACTGATGGAAAGAGTTATCTGTTGATGCAACAGCCAGTCAATGAGGCCGGCTGGAAAGTCATCATATTTATTGAAAAAGAGAAAGTCTTTCATACTGCCAATTCGTTAAAAGACCTTACTGACACCATCGGTCTGATCACCATCTCGTTTATGCTCATCTTCTATCTTTCATTTATCTACTATTTAAGGATCAGCTCCAAGAAGATGTCCAGTCAGATAAGTAAGCCGATCAAAGAGCTCTCCCAGAAGACAGCTACTATCGGGACAGAGAAGATGAACAATCAGCTGATGGAGAGTGATATCGAAGAGATAGACCAGTTAAATCAAAACTTTGTCCAGATGATCGATGAACTCCAAAGCAGAACAGACAGCTTGGTCGCGACAGAACTTGAGAAACAGATGCATAAGGATGAAGCGAGACTCTACCTTGAGAAATCACTCAGGGATCCGCTAACAGGACTATATAATCGTTTTAAGAGTGATGAAGTGTTGAGCAGTGAGATAGAGCGGTCCAAACGTTATGGTCAGACCTTTTCTGTGATCATCCTCGATGTCGACTCTTTCAAAGACATCAATGATACGTATGGTCATGCAGCCGGTGATGAAGTACTCGTCAGTATTGCCGAGGTACTTAAAGACAATGATCGTACGACGGATGTCGTCGCCCGTATAGGAGGAGATGAGTTTTTAGTGATCAGCCCTAATACAAGGCTACAAGCAGCGATGCTATCAGCAAAAAAACTGCAAAAATTGGTCGCGAAGCAAAGCTTCTCCATAGAGCACCCTGTCACCATGAGTCTGGGAGTAGCAGCCTATCAAGATGGTGATTCAAAAATAGATATCATCAAGCGAGCGGACAAAGCCTTATATAAGGCAAAAGAAGAGGGTCGAGATCGGGTTGTCAGCTCATGATCTCTGTGAGACACAGATAGGAGTCCTGGACTCCTTTGACGATCTTGGGTAAATCCCATCATAGACGACCATCTCTTGATGAGATGCTCACCAGGAGATGTAAAATAAAAAGTAAGATCCACTTCTTAGTCACACATAGACACTACAGCATCATAATAGCCGTCTTGACTAATATGGCTGGTCTGGCATTCTTATGGACATCCATCAATACCTGGGGAATGACACAAGAGCACCTGCTTGGATTTAAGACGCAGACCTTGACATGGGTATTGGGCACCATCTCAAACCTTGTACTGGCTCTCGTACTATATGCGACAGATGCTAATAAGATATCTATTTTGACAGTAGTAGTCTGGTTTGCCGCTATGCTAAACATGACCATAGTCGTTTTGATACGATGATCTTCTTCCTTCCCCCAACTCTGCCGGGGAAGGATCAAAGAGGTCATCTGTTCTATTTTACTTTATGACTATCAGAGAGTGTCTTCAAGAAAGCGACGATATCATCTTCTTCTTGGTCACTCAGACCAAGGTTACCCAACTCATCCGTATTAACGTTTTCCATGACCTCCGCTTCCGGCCAGCAGTTCATCGCCAGGGCATCCTTCTCACTCGTGAACGGGTCCTCACACACCTCTTTCACATCACGGGTATTATAAAAATGTACGATACTCTTTAGGCTCTTGAAGTAACCATTATGGGTATACGCCTTTGGAAAGCCTTTGCCAAAACGCTTGTCCACATTTCTAAGTGTCGGCACTTTTTGCTTTCCTTTGTTCTCTTCGGCCATCTCTGCCCACTCAAATCT
>JAUWRZ010000430.1 GCA_030610325.1 Sulfurimonadaceae bacterium
CTTCGCTAGGATCAGGGGATATATCTCTACGCTCAAAAAGAACGATCGTCCTGTCTTGAAAGAGTTGAACAACGTTTTAAGTGCTAGACCTTATCTCCCAGTTGGATCTAGGTGCTGAATGATTACGGGAGCGGAAGGCTTTTCCTCCACAGTTCGGGAGTCCTAGTGGAGAGTTCCAAAGGTTAGCACTCCTAAGACTCTCCATTTTCGAAGCGACTTAAGATGCTTGACTTAATGGCATCACCACCCTACCGTTTTTTCAACATCATTCCCATCTCTATATGCTCTGTATAAGGAAACTGATCGAACAGTGCCATCGCCGTGACATCATGCGTCTCACTCAGTTCAGAGAGATCACGCAACAGTGTCTCTGGATTACAGGAGATATAGAGGAGGTACTCATGTCTGGCCGCAAATGCACGGCTCTCTGCGTCAAGACCAGCACGTGGCGGGTCGACAAAAAGTGTCTTAAGTCTATAGCTGGAGAGATCAATATCCTTCATACGTCGAAACTCCCGTACCCCATCGAGCGCCTGCACGAACTCTTCCGCACTCATACGTACAAAATCGATGTTCTCCACACTATTTAATAACATAGTATCTTTTGCCGCATTGATAGAAGGTTTTGATATCTCGGTGGCAAGTACTCTCTCAAACATCGATGCGAAAGGTATGGTGAAGTTTCCTGCTCCACAATAGAGCTCTAACAGATCACCACCTACTCCATCAAACTGTTCAAGTGCCCAACCGACCATCTGCTCATTGACACGAGCATTCGGTTGTGTAAAACTGTTCTCTATCTGCTTGAAATGGTACTTATTTCCCTCTATATCCAAGACTTCTGTCACATAGTCTTTACCGATGACGACTTTCTGTTTCCGGCTTCGTCCGATAATATCAATATCATGCAGCTTTGCAAGGGCTTTAGCCTGTTCACTCCACACTTCATCCAGACGACGATGATAGATCAGAGAGACTACGATCTCTCCAGAAGAGGTACTTAAAAAATCAATGTTAAAGAGCTTTTTCTGCATCCCAAGGCTTTTGATACTTTCAAGTAACGCAAACATCAGTTCACTGATAGGGTCGACTACCATGGGGCACTCCTCGATCAAAACGACCCCTTTATGCTCCAGCGCGTTCATAGCGTAATGTATCTCATCATCGACGTGCCAGACTTTAAACTCAGCCCGGGCACGAAAGTGCTGAGCAGGTGAGCTAAAGAGCGCTAATCGTCCATCAAACACATCCATATGAGAGGAAAACATATTCTCTATACGAGATTTTTTTATCGATAACTGCCTCTCATGACTCTCTTCATAGACACGGCAGCTGCCGCATTGACCAAAATGTCTGCAATCCATTACTATTACCCTTGAGTCTTCTTTAACTAGATCTATAAATAATCTGAAGGATTCTAGCATGATATGACCAAATCAAACATAACGCATTGATTACTTTTAGTAACAAATACAAACATTTTTTAATATTATTACAATTTGTGAGCATAAAGCTATGCATTTAATAATTTGTAGTGTACAATTGCACCATATTATACATAGAGGAGTAGCATGATGAGAAGCGCAATATTTTCATTATTCATAGTCAGTCTGATACTTGGTGGTTGTACCTCCAATAAAGAATATAGGTTGTTAACTGAAGACTCAGAGCAATCTGATGGTGATACAAAGGTCACGAAACAGGTCTCAGATGAGGAGTATCAGGATGATATGGACTTTGCCTGGAAGATAACAAAAGGCGATCGTGTCGAGATCACTGTCTTTAACCAATCATCAGTCGGTGGTCAGCAACTAACGCAACTACTCAGTAACGCCGGTAGTAATACACAGTATCAAAATCGTGATGGATACGAGGGGATCTTGATCCAAAAAGAGGGAACTGTACGTCTACCCCTTGTAGGAGAAGTGAAGATCACAGGATTGACTGAAGCAGAAGCAGAACTGAGACTCACAGATGCATACAGCAAATTCCTTCGTCACCCTTTTGTCTCGATAACTATTCGTAATCAGAAGCTTTTTGTCCTTGGTGAAGTAAAACAGCCAGGTGTCCTGCAAGTCCCTAATGGTACTATGACACTGTTTGAAGCACTCGCAAGTACAGGTGATCTTACTGATGATGCAAAACGAACAGACATCCTTATCTTACGCGGTGATATGCGTAACCCGACTGTCAAAGAAGTAGACCTGACAGACATGTCAGCTATTCGCCTTTCAAGTCTCATACTTATGCCAATTGACGTTGTCTATGTACAGCCACGTACGATGAAAGCGATCAATAAGAACTTTACTGATCAAATGCCATTCTTCCAGATGATCAACCAGATGATGCTTCCATTTGTTAGCTTTAGAATCATCAAGGACGGTTACGGCATACATGTCAGTCAATAGACTCTTAATTTTAAGATAAGTCGTACTTTAAAATAACTGATGGATAGCTTAGCCGTCCATCTTAAATTGGCCCAGTATCTCGATGTCATGTATATCACTATTTTAATAAGCACATCGAGTATTAGAGATTAAAACAAATTAATATGAAAGGTATAGATAATGAGA
>JAUWRZ010000247.1 GCA_030610325.1 Sulfurimonadaceae bacterium
AATCACCGGATCAATGAGAGTTTTGATATCTTTGTCACAAAGCAGTTTTATTATACTCCACTCTTTGCAGAGTATCTCAGAGACAAGTACCAAAACATTCGTAATCAGTATACGGTCGGTGTAGGTATTGGTTACACCATCGTAGACACAAAAAAAGTCGACTGGGATATCTCGGGTGGTCCGGCAGTGATCTATATAGAACACAATACGGTAGAGGCAGATAGAGATGACTCGAGTAGAACGGCCGCTTTGGAATTAAGTACGTCGTATGATGTAGAAGTGACTAAAAAGATCGATTTTGTCTTTGACTATAAGTTGACTCTGATAAAAGGTGATGTGGGTGATTATAAACATCATATGGTCACTTCTCTTGAGAACGAGATCACAAAATGGCTTGATGTCGATATCACCTTTATCTGGGACTATACAGAAAACCCTGAACCTAACGCAGATATGAGTACTCCTGCAAAGAGTGATATGCAGCTTTTAGTCAGTCTTGGTGTAGATTTTTAGATCAGATGTCATAAGGTATGCTCTGGTGGGGTGTTAAATCGGGGGAAATACGGCGTAAAGCCGTATGAGAAAGAGGTAAGTGTCTTACTTCTTAGATTTTTTCTTTGATTTCTTTGCGCTTTTCTTCTTTGCCGCTTTTTTCTTAGCTGCCTTCTTAGCTGCTTTTTTCTTTGCTGCTCTCTTCTCTACTTTTTTTGCCGCTTTCTTAGCTGCTTTCTTCTTTAACTCTTTTGCCATGTGTTCTCCTTGAGGTTATGTATAGGTGTTCATTACTGACTATTAGTAATAAATTATGGCTATTATAACCACAATATGAAAAACATGTCAAGAGTAATAAAAAGGTATTTGCTATAAAATATAGAGTTTTTAGATAAGATACTGTTACCAATACCTGAGGGAGCGTGTGCATGACATTTATAGAGTTTAAAAAGCTGTTGCTTGATGCTGAGATCACGCTTCCAAAGTTCAGTAAACTCATCAAGGTGAGTGAGAAGAACCTGCAGTCCTATAAGAAGAAGGGTGAAGTCCCAAATACGATCGCCGTTATCGTCACCTGTTTTGTCAGGCTCCATCAGGAGGGACATGACTACCGGGGTCTGATCAATGATCTTGGGCTCGAAGCCAAGACGAAAAAAGGGGCAGGCTTCTCTAAAGCAAAAGTGAGTGAAGAGTCGTAGTGACGACACCCTTCTATGCCAATGAGATCACAGCGTTAAAGCGTTCCGGACGTTACCGTGAACGTCATCTTTATGAGCATGATGTCATCGATCTTGCCTCTAATGACTATCTGGGCCTGGCGGATGACCCCACGCTGATGGAACAGGCTTACAAGACACTTTTAAAAGCGCCTTCGTATGCGGCAAAAGCTTCGATGCTTGTAAACGGCTATCATCAGATACATGCTGACTTTGAGAAAGCACTCTGTGAGGCAAATGGATTTGAGGCCGGATTGCTTCTGGGCAGCGGTTTCAACGCAAACATCGCGCTCATAGAATCACTCGTGCGTAAAGGTGATGCGCTCTTTATGGATGAGAAGTACCATGCCAGCGGTATCCTTGCAACAAAGTTGACAGATGGGAAAGTCACCTTCTTCTCACACAATGACCCCCATGACCTACAAGAGAAGCTTGAACGTTCAAAGGCAAAGCGTAACATCATAGCAGTGGAGGGTATCTACTCTATGGATGGCGATATCTTGCCGCGTGAGATCATAGAGCTCGCAGACCGTTATGGTGCACTGCTTATCATCGATGAGGCGCACAGCAGCGGGGTGGTCGGTAAGAGGTTGATGGGTGTGTTCGATCTTTATGACATCAAGATCGGTGTGAACCATATCAAGATGGGGACACTGGGTAAGGCTTATGGCAGCTTCGGTGCCTATATATTGGCTTCTGAACACATCGTCGACTATCTTATCAACCGTGCTAAACCGATCATCTACGCTACTGCACCGTCACTTTTTGATACCTTACTTGGTCATCAGGCCCTACTGCATATACAGCAAAACAGGGAGTCGTTGAAGCAGGCGATAGTACAGCGACAAGCTATTGTCAAAGAGACACTTGGTCTTGATATCCCGGGTCTTATAGTCCCTGTTGTCATAGATGATAATGTCAGAGTCATAGAGATACGCGACCAGTTATTAAAAGAGGGGATGCTTGTCGGTGCGATCAGACAGCCGACCGTACCAAAAGCTATCATCCGTCTTATCGCCAGAGTAAGTGTCGATCTGGGACTACTGAGGGATGCTTGTGCTGCCATCGATGTTGGCCCGATGACAAAAGTCTG
This sequence comes from Sulfurimonadaceae bacterium, assembly GCA_030610325.1. Lineage (GTDB taxonomy): Bacteria > Campylobacterota > Campylobacteria > Campylobacterales > Sulfurimonadaceae > BB26. The sequence goes on from JAUWRZ010000247.1 coordinate 2,302, forward strand.
AGATGTGCGACCTCAAAAAAGAGGTGTATCTCTTTTTCATCTGACGTCTTGATGCAGAGTAGCTCTCCTTTAGTGTTTTTAAGTTAGAATAAAAGACTTTTTTGGGCAGAAAGATCATGCAGGTAAAACAATTACAGATAAGATTGGGATCAAAAGAACTCGTGGATATCACGTTTTCCATCAGAACATCGCTGGCACTGGTCGGACAGAGCGGTAGTGGTAAGAGCCTTACGCTTAAGGCGCTGATGGGGATGTTACCTTCGGTTATGCAGGTGGAGTCCGATATCCATGCTGATTTTGAGTTGCTCAGGGGTGATACGGTAGCTTTTGTGCCGCAAAATCCCTTTACTGCACTCTCTCCGCTTACCAGGATAAAAGATCAGTTCTTCGTCCCACCGGAGCGAGTCGATGAACTTTTTGAGCTAGTAGGGCTGGACAAAGCCCTCTTAAAGCGTTTCTCCCCGGAGCTATCGGGAGGACAGCTACAACGTGTCGTCATCGCGATAGCCCTTAGCTCTGATCCGAGTCTGTTACTGCTTGATGAGCCGACGACCGCACTGGACCCACATACACGAGAAGTCATCATCGCCCTTCTGCGGCGTCTGCAGTTAGAACTCGGTTTTAAGATGCTCTTTGTCACACACGATATGCATAGCGCCAAGATGCTGTGTGAGGATATCTGTGTGGTCAGGGATGGGCGTGTAGTCGAGAGTGGCAAGATGGACGAGGTCTTAAGTCATCCTAAAGAGAGCTATACCGAGACACTGATCAAGGCAAATTTTTCCAATAGAGGATTTCGTCTATGAAAAGACTCTTTTTTGTTTTATTGATACTCCTTCTGCTTACGCCGGTGATCGTCTTTTTCTACTATACGGAAAAATATGGCTACAGGACCGCACTGCTCATCGATTATCAGCCGAGATTGACTACGCGTATCTATGACCGAAATGGTGATAAGATAGCCAATATCTTTAAAGGTGAGCACCGCTATTATGCCCGCTTTGATGAGATACCACCACGAGCGGTCGAGGCACTACTTGCCATTGAAGACACCGTTTTCTTTGAACATCCGGGTATTAACATAGACGCCATCTTCCGTGCGATCATCAAAGATGTCAAAGCCAGAAAACTGGTCGAGGGTGCCAGTACCATCACACAGCAGCTGGTAAAGAACACATTACTGACACGGGAGAAGAAGTTCTCAAGAAAGATCAAAGAGCTGATATTTGCGATCAAGATCGAACAGGAGTTAAGTAAAGAGGAGATCTTGGAGCGTTACCTGAACGAGGTCTATCTGGGGCATGGTTATTATGGGATCAAGACGGCTGCGGATGGTTATTTCCATAAAAGCCTTGCTGATCTTACTCTTAAAGAGATGGCAGTGCTTGTAGGCCTGCCAAAAGCACCAAGCTTCTATGCACCGACAAAGAACTATGAGCTCTCTATGGGTAGGGCGAACCGTGTAGTCACTCGGATGCATGACCTTGGCTGGATCGATGAGCCTACCTACCTTGCAGCACTTGATGAAGAGCCTAAAGTCTACAATGACACTTTGACACAGAACAAGGCCCCATACATCGTCGATGAGGTATTTAGACGTGCAAAAAAAGAGTTTGATGATATAAAGACCGGTGGATATGAGATCCATACCACTATAGACCTTGCACTACAGGATGCCGGAAGAAAAGGGCTCTCTCATGCCTATGACCTGGCCCTTGAGCGTGCAGCAAAAGGCAAAGATGCCAATGAGAGTAACCTTACCCAACTCAATGGTGCATTGGTCAGTATAGATCCCCGCAGTGGTGATATACTTGCGCTTGTCGGTGGTGTGGACTATAAGACAAGCTCCTATAACCGTGCTACGCAGGGTCTTCGTCAGCC
>JAUWRZ010000117.1 GCA_030610325.1 Sulfurimonadaceae bacterium
AAAAGAAAATATGGTCAAAAAGAGATCGATGGTAAGCCAAATGCTGCTTATGACCCTGCTTATAAAGAGACTATTGAGAATCTCGGCTTCTTCACTATAGCAAATGACAATAAGTTGCGTGAACTACTTATCAAAGCCCCTGAACTTGGTGGCTTTTCTCCATTTAATCTTTATATCTACAAAGAGACAGATGCAGACAAGACTTATGTAGGTCATATCGTACCAGAAGTCATGTTGGATATTGTAGGTGTCAAAGACGAGGCTATTCGTAAGGAGTTCTCAGCAATGTTCCCGGTACTTGATGATATGGTACAAAAAGAGATCGGGGGAAAGGTCGAGTTCACGAAATACGATAAATTGACTGAGAAGCCTATGATGGACTTTGAGTATGTGTTTGAGCGTCCTGAGGACCTTGAGGACTTTATAGATGAGTTTCAGGAAGATTTCGAAGAGGCATTTGAAGAGAAGAAGTATCTCATCGCTGGTTACAAGAACTTCAAAGAAGCCTATGATGATATGGGTGCAGATTTCAACGAGTTTGATGCTTACTTCGTATACTCACTCTGTCACTTCACATTCTCATACAACATCTTCAACAAAGGCCGTCCTGATGCAGGCGTCTTTGCTCCTTGTTCTATGTACATGTATATCAAGAAAGAGAGTAATACTATAGTGATCGGTATGCCTAAGCTTGAGAACTGGATCTCTGTTATGGGTATTAAGGATCCGGTAAAAGTAAAAGATATCCATGCACTTGACAAAGAGATCATCTCTATCATGAAAGAGTTGGGAGCTAAAGAGAGTAGGTAAAGGTAAATGTCCCGATCTCGTGGAAAAAGCCAAAAAAGGTAAAGACTTCTTGGTTGAACTAAAATTGGCCGATAACCGTTAGATCATAGGGTATAAGCTTGGCAAGAAAACAGCTAAGTTCACAAAAAGATAGGCAAGGGCAATGCACAGCTTCTACCATATACGATCATGATCGTATATGGTAAAGCCAAGATACTTGATCCTAAGTACTACATAGCTATCAGCTACCCACTACTGAGCATGTCAGAGTTTACCAAGATCGCAAAAGTACCAGGTACTATTGTAAAAGATCTGAAAAGACCATTTAAATAATATTTTCTTCGGTCACCACCCTGGGTAGTCGATAGGACTCCCCATATAATACTTTTTGGGATGATGACTGTAAGGAGTCTTACTCTTTATCTGACAAGATCGCTACTTGTCCAGCGCACTTTTTGCACTTTTTATAGCACCGCCTACTGCAGTAACGGCTGCACCCCATGCCTGACTTCCCATACGTTTTGCTTCTTGCGCTTTTTCTGAGTTAAGCACACTTGCACTGCGAACGATGGCATCATTGAGATGATTGCGCATGACATCGACGGTCTCTCTTGATATCTGAAGAAGTTCCTGCAGATCATAATGGATCTCTTTACTTATCTTCTCAAGAAGTGACTTGGATGTACTTGAGCTCTTATCGGCAACATTCTGGATGACCTGGGTAAAGAGGCTATCAGCACGTTGTAACTCGTCTTGCAGACTCTCAAACCCATCGGTCATCAACGTCTTTACCTCTTCAGGCATATATAGAAGCTGCTTCTTAAAGCGGCTTATCGATTTTACCAGACCAGAACGGACACCGCGCAGGGTACCGCGAAGTATCTCTTCTGCCTGATTAGGTGTGGCATCAGCGACATCGACAGCCGTCTGGATGATACTAGAGACGACAGAACGGATACGGACTGTACTGAGTGGGCCTTCACTGAGTGTCTCGTAAGTGATCTCTTTTGTGATCTCCTCGATGGTCTCCTCTGTATCATGTCCCTTCTCAAGTGTTGTGACGATGGCAGACTCGATCATCTCCTCAAGCATATCGAATAGATCGATGGACTGTAGTTTAATACGGTGGAGCTTTGCCAGGGTGTTGACTGAGGGCTTGTCCAGTGCATGCTCGATGGCATTGAACACCTCATGTTTGGCTTCTTGAAAGATATCACTTTTACGCTCAAGTTGACGCTCGATCCGCTCTTTCTCCACTAAGAGGTCCTGGACTTCATCATGGAGTACTTTAGTCTCACTCTCGAGTACAGCAATAGTCAGGACCTTGAGCTCCTGCTCGGTCAGTTCACCGGATGCGATCTTCCACTCTTCGCCGACATGTTTGAATATATCGACCACCTTCTCATGTAGGTCGCCGTTTTGCTCGTTCTCATATTTATGTCGTACGTCACGCTCGAATTTTCCCAGATCCATCATCTCTCCTTTTGTTGATTAGAGTACCATCTTGATATCTTGATGCGCTTTTAGCGCTTCGTAGATAAATTGACGTTCATCTTCGTTGTGTACCAGCAGGTCAAGGTTCATACTGCAGTATTTTCCGGTGCAACTTGCGTTAGAGAAGTCTATCTTATGCGTGCGTTCCGACAGTACGTCTCGGACTGCCTGCTCGATGACTTCCATCTCCTTTCCTATGAGCTTATAGCGCCACTCACATGGGTACTCAAGCTCAAGCTTCTGGCTGACTTCGTTTATATTCACCACTCTTGCCTCCTTCTTTGGATTCAAGCTGAACAGCCGAGATGACCATCCCTTTATCGATGGCTTTGACCATATCATAGATGGTCAACAGGCCGATGCTGACACCGGTAAGTGCTTCCATCTCAACACCTGTCTGTCCAGTCAGTTTTGCTGTAACAGTCAGTCTGAAACCAGGCAGTTCATGTAGTTCGTCGACATCACAGTTGATACCGCTAAGATTTAGTGGATGACACATAGGGATCAGTTCACTCGTCTTTTTGGTGCCCATGATGGCAGCGATCACGGCAGTCTGAAGTACCGGGCCTTTTTTGTTGGTCTCGTTGATGATGGAGTCATAGGCATCTTGACTCATCGTTATCATCCCGCTGGCGATGGCTACTCGGGTAGTCTGCTCTTTGGCGGAGACATCGACCATTTTTGGACGGTCTTTCTCATCCAGATGGGTTAAGTTCATAGGTATTGTCTTTATGTGAAAATTGTTGTTTTATTATACCAGAGTAATCCCAATCCCCATGATACTCTATACTCATGGACAGACTTTAACAGGGCTTGGTATTACAAAAGTGCCTTGAGGGCAGCTTCGTACTCGTGTGGATGGTTTAGGTTGGAAAACTTTGTCTCATCAGTGAACTCGACAAAACTTGTTTGACTGTTTTTTAGTAGCATACCAAGCCGGTGGTTATCCTCTTTTAGCATCTTATGAAAACTTGGCAGCAGACTTTTATGATAAATACCGCACATCGGGTGTGAACCGGTAGGTGTACGGGCTATGACTGCATCAAGGTCAGCATGGTCTGCCTCAAGGAGCCTCTTGATGATGTCAGTATCTACAAAAGGAGCATCTACGCTTAGTACAAAGAGTCGTTCATCCTTTAAATACTCCAAGATCGCTACAAAACCAGCTGTCGGGGCATAGATGCCTTCTCCTGTAATATCGGGGATGATATCAGTCGAAAAATCAAATTTCCCTATCTCTTTGGTACTGATGTAGACGTGTCTGAACTGCTTTTTGAGACGTTCATACTGATATTGTGCGAGAGTAGGGTACTCCCCGAAAGGCAGAAGGGATTTATCGCGTCCCATCCGTGAGCTTTTTCCCCCGGCAAAGATCACGCAGGTGATATCGAAGGGTGTGATGAGTTCAGGCATCCAATACTACTTTCATGCGGTATAGTTTGGCAAAGTATAGTATGGCTTATGTAAAAGATGCGTTAACTAGAATGAAAAAACTCTGCTTTGACAAGTCTCAAGAACAGCAGTACAGACAAGCCTGATGCCCCAAAGATCATAGCCATCACCATGATCTGGTAACGGGCTGCTATCAGGGGTGAGATACCTGATAGTATCTGTCCGGTCATCATGCCTGGAAGGGAGACCAATCCGACGGCAAAGAGGCCATTGATGACAGGTATCAAGGCGGCATTATAGGCGGTAGCTGAAGCTTTGTCATAATCGACACCATTGGAGAGTTCATGTGTGAGACGTTCTACCGCAAGTGAGATCGCTGTCATAGCATTGGCAAAGATCATACCGGCAAGGGGGATCATGTAGCTTGGTTGATACCAGGGATCGATGCCGATGACCAGCTGAGTGACAAGCAGCAGTGTCACACCTCCTCCGACAGTGATGCTCAGAAGTGCTTTTATATAGAGTGCTTTACGATGCTCAGGAACTGTACGTAGAGCGATCCAGCTGGCAGCGACCAGCATCACTGTAAGTACTACCAAGATGATGTAACCACTCTGCGCTTCAAAGATATAGATGAGAAAGTAGCCGATGAGCAGAAGCTGTAAAAGCATTCGCGCCATGGCATAGAGTGCGGTCTTGTACTGTAGTGAACGGTAGACCATGACAGCGATGACAAGAGCCGCAGGGATAAAAGAGAAGAGCAGATCATAAAGTGACAGGGTATGCATACTACCTCTTTGAGATATAGGTCTTATGATTGTAGCACAGGGAGTAAAAAAGAGTAGAAGGAGGGACTCTCTATCACTGCTTAAGTGATAGAGGAGTAGAGGTCATCTATTAAAGTACTGAGCCCAGGATACCCATCGCTGATGAGCCGCCAATCTTGTTCACATACTCCATGATGATCGGAGTGAACTTGGCGATCATAGCTGGGTCCATTCCCAGTGCAGAGAATTGACTTGCTACTGAGCTGGCGGTACCGGCTGCTCCTGCAAGTGCGGAGAGTGAAGAAGCACTATCGGTGATACTTTTGATATCGGGGACTGCATCGGTGAGTTTGCCGAGATCATCAGCGCTTAGTTTGCTGGTCGCATCACCCAATATCGCTGCTGCACCGCCGCTTGCCTGTGCCGGTGAGACCCCAAGCTCAGAAGAGAGAGAGTCAAGTAGTCCAGACTCCTGCTTTTGACCCGTAGCTGAGGATGCTGCATCTGCAAGGTCACCCATACTTATAGCTGAGAGTGACTGCGCCGAACCAAGAAGCAGGCTGGCTGCAAGTAGTAGAGAATAAGATTTCATTTATGGTCCTTTTTATTTGATGGTAGATGGATCAGTGATCACACCGGTGATAGCTGAAGCGGCTGCGACAGCGGAGTTGGCCAGATAGACTTTGGAGCTGCGAGAACCCATTCGTCCGACAAAGTTACGGTTAGTGGTAGAGACAGCGACCTCTTCGTCTCCCAAGATCCCCATATAACCACCTAGACAGGCACCACAGGTCGGGTTGGAGACAACGCCACCGGCCTCGATGAGGATATCGATGTAACCAAGCTTGTAGGCTTCGCGTAAGATCTTTTGAGTCCCGGGTGTGATGATAAGGCGGACATCCTCATGCACACGTTTTCCATCCAAGATCTCTGAAGCTGTCTTAAGATCGCTAAGACGGCCGTTGGTACAACTCCCGATAAAGGCCTGGTCGATCTTGATATCATCACTTACTGCCTGGGTGATACTGTGACCATTTGAAGGTAGGAACGGGTAGGCGATGACTGGTTCAAGGTTAGCCACATCGATCTCAAGGACTTTGATATAGCTTGCATCCTCATCTGAGTAGTGGATCTTCGGTTCACGGGCAAGATCTTTGTCGGCAAGAAAGGCTGCCGTAGTCTCATCATAAGCGACGATCCCGCTTTTAGCTCCGGCCTCGATCGCCATATTACACATACTAAATCGGTCGTCTATGGTGAGATGTTCGACCGTGCTGCCTGTGAACTCCAGTGTATGGTACAGTGCACCATCGACGCCGATCATACGGATGATCTCAAGGATGATATCCTTACCTGTCGTATATTTACCTGGTTTTCCGCTGAGGACGACCTTGATACTCTCAGGTACTTTAAACCAGTTGCCGCCGGTGATCATCGCAAATGCGAGGTCAGTCGAACCCATACCGGTAGAAAACGCACCCAGTGCACCATGAGTACAGGTGTGTGAATCGGCACCGATGATGACATCGCCGGGAACGATCAGTCCCTTCTCTGGAAGCAGGGCATGCTCGATCCCCATATCTTTCTCATCAAAGAAGTTCTTGAGCTTGTATTTCTTGGCAAAATCACGGCTGATACGTGCCTGATTGGCAGAGGCTATGTCTTTTGCCGGGATGAAGTGGTCAAGGACGATGGAAAAAGCATCCGGGTTGGCCAGTTTTGTGGCACCACTCTTCTCGAACGCATGGATGGAGATAGGGGTAGTGATGTCATTACCGATGACCATGTCAATCGGTGAACGGACGATCTCGCCGGCATGTACGGTCTTGCCTACATGCTCAGAAAAGATCTTCTCTGTGATGGTCTGTCCCATTGTGAACCTTTTGTTTTAGTGGATAGTAAGTGGTGATAAGTCGCCTGTTGATCAAGTCACCAAGAAATTGTCGAAATTATAACATACTGTGCACCTGCAGGTTTGAGAACTTTTCTGATCAAAGGGGAAAGTCATTTACGTGATACAATGTCTTAAATAGCAGTACATGTTTGATCTGTATGACCATGACAGTACCTTATAAAAATAGAGAGAAAGTGAATGATGAATATAGACCCATTAACACAGACAGCTATCGGAACCTACAATAGATTGTTTGCAGGTCAGATCGATATATCCCTATTGGAAATATTTTTAGAGATCGGGATAGGTCTTGTTCCCTTGGAAGCAGAAGAACCCTATATAC
>JAUWRZ010000227.1 GCA_030610325.1 Sulfurimonadaceae bacterium
CATCGCGACCAGTGCACTCTTTGAAAGCTTTTTCTCTTTCTTGAGTGCCTTTAACGGTGTCAGCTCTATATCTTTACCTGAAGCAAGATGGATGATGACATGATCACCTTTTTTTGCCGTATGGACCAGAGGATTACCACGAGCACTCAACAGGTGACCCTCCTGCGGGTCATCCACACTCCCTTTTTTCAGATACTCAGCTACTGTCTTTGTCACACCACGGCCATCTCCGGTCTTTGCCGTGGTATTGAACTCATCAGAGTATCCCAGAGGAAGTTCCCACGGATATTTAGTCGTCGTACCGTGGCAGTCCTGACACTCTATCTCGACGGCTGCTGCGTTCGCACCTCCAAGAAAGCCATCACCGTGCATATCATTAGACGTATGGCAGTCCTGGCAGAGCATCCCTTTTTGATAGTGGATATCCTCTTGCATATGCATGTAACGTTTCGTATGGAGTTTAGGCTGACCATTACCCTCACTGTCAAAGGTCGCCTGATACTCCGTCTCCATCAGACCCTGATAGGAGACCCCAATACGCTTACCCCGGTTATGACAGGTCGAGCAGGTCTCGACAGGAACCCCGGAATACTCAATATCGTGTACTTTGACTTTAACCTTGCGTGAACTCTGAATGGCATGCACCAAGAGATGTCCCGGCTCTTTTTTATCTATCTGTTTATCATCACCTTCATAAAGCCCCTCGTTAGAGTAAGGGATGTGACAGGATGAACAACCTATCCCTCGGTAATCCCCGCGTTTTTCACGGCCTTTGGAACCGGTATGGCAACGCAGACACTCCTGACGTAGGTAAGTATAGACGGCTAGTGACGGGTCCTCTTCGATCTCATCCGCAGTAGGAGCTGCCGGAAGTTCATGCATCTCCTCCGGAAATCCCTGAGGTTCCATCTCGGCGAGCTTTTCCATATAGGCCTGATAGTGTTTGGTACCGAGTCTTGCATGCGGGTCAGAGGGGTTCTTTGTAGCATAGGTCCCAGCTGTATGTTCATACCCTTCTTTGGCACCAAAGCTCCAGAGCGCACCCTGTATCTTGCCCTGTTCGGTCATCATCAGAGAGTTCATCTGGGCATCGACCTGCTCTTGATGGCACATCCCGCAGGTGTTTTTATTGATCCAGGTACTTCCCGGAGCAGGATAGAACTCTTTTGGACCCTTGTTCTCTTTAAAGTACTTTACCGTTCCTACGTGTGAACGTTCTTTGACCCAGGTAGTCGGGGTCCCTCCATGACAGACGATGCAGTCATTGCCCTTGTGGCCGGCTTTTTCAGCGACATCATAGATGGCTTGCATCATCTTGGAGTGTGGATCGCGGATATCTTCTATACCTTCATGGCAGCCGACACAGCTATTTGCACTCCAGAGCATGGAAAAAGAGATAAATATAAACAGTAAAGCTCTCGTCATCTGACTACCTTGATCGTTTTATCGCAGGGAAGGTACTACGACTTATCTTTGGCGATAGCGTCAAGCACACCATTGATAAACTTCGGTGATTGTTCGGCAGCAAATGCTTTTGTGATCTCGATAGCTTCGTTGATAACTACAGCAGAGTCAAGATCACCATAAAGGATCTCATAAGCACCCAGACGCAATGTGGCTCGTTCTATTGAGCCAAGACGGTCAAAATCCCACTCTTTAAGATGTGTCACGATCGAACTGTCTATACTTTCAAGGTTATCCATCACACCGCGAAAAAGTGTCATCGCAAACTCTTTTTGCTTGTTCCGGATCTTTTTATCCTCAAGGATCTCATCTGAATATTCGGCAATGCCCTGGTTCCCGAGGTCATAAGCGTAAAGCAGACTTACTACAGCCATTCTCGCATGATGTCTAGTTGCCATTACGCGTCGATCTCTTTGTAAAGTTGTAACATCTCGATCGCAGTCACCATCGCCTCAAAGCCTTTATTACCCGCTTTTGTCCCTGCACGCTCTATCGCCTGCTCGATCGTATCGGTCGTAAGTAGACCAAATGAGACTGGCTTACTATGCTTTAAAGAGACTGTCGCGATCCCTTTTGTAGCTTCCGCTGAGACATAATCAAAATGTGGTGTCGAACCACGGATCACGGCGCCAAGGGCACAGACTGCCTCATACTTTCCAGAAGCGAGCAGTCTCTCTATAGCCATAGGCAGCTCAAAAGCACCCGGGACCAGGACTAAAGAGATGTCCTCTTCATTCCCGCCATGACGTAAGTAGGCGTCTTTCGCACCTTCGACCAATCTGTCAGTGATAAGATGGTTCCATCTTGTCGATACTATAGCTACTTTCTTTCCATTTTGGACCTGAAGTCCGCCCTCGATCACTTGCATCTTTATCCTTTTATTTTACTGCTTCTATTTTCGTCAACGTCTCTGTCAACGATTTCAATTGCTCTAATCTCAACATATTCGGCCCGTCGCTTAATGCGATGGATGGGTCAAAATGTGTCTCAAAGAAGAACCCGTCCACACCTACTGCTGCCGCTGCTTTACTGAGGTAAGGAGCCATCGAACTGTCTCCCGTAGTCGTACCGCCACCGCCACCAGGCATCTGTACCGAATGTGTAGCATCAAAGATCACAGGAGCGAACTCCCGCATGATGACCAGAGAGCGCATGTCGACTACCAGGTTTCCGTAACCAAATGTCGAACCACGTTCTGTCAGTAATACACCATGCTTTTTAGCGTTCTCATGACTGACCTCATCACATCCGCGCGTCTTAAGTACCTTCAAGACAGAGTACTGCATATCCGCAGGGTTCATGGACTGCCCTTTTTTGATATTGACGATCTTATCCGTTTTCGCTGCGGCTACAAGCAGATCTGTCTGACGACAGAGAAAGGCAGGGATCTGAAGTATGTCGGCTACCTCTGCAACAGCTTCGATCTGCTGCGACTCATGTACATCAGTGACGATCTGGTAACCAAAATCATCTTTTACCTTCTGTAGAAGACGTAGACCCTCTTCAAGTCCAGGGCCTCTGTAACTCTCTAAAGATGTTCTGTTGGCCTTATCAAAACTGGCCTTGAAATAGAAATCAAAACGATCATCATCCCGGTAAGCCTCTAACGAACTCGCGATGGTGAAAAGGCTCTCCTCACTCTCGATCACACAAGGTCCTGCCATTAAGATCATTCTATACTCCTCTCTTATCTCGTTTTATCTGTATCGCTCTTAGCGTCGTGTTCATAACCACTCACGCCCTCTTCCATCTTCTCATAAAGGGTCTCACTGATATCGATGTCTTTATCATGATTATAGTACAACCACCCGCCTACTATAAGTGTCACGAGACTAAGGAGCAGCTGTCCGCCGCGAAAAAAGACGATGGCGATGACCACTACCACACCTAGTGAAAGATACAACATATTGTCATCCATCCCAACTCCCTTTTTTACATTTTTCGCAACTGAGATCAGCTCTATTTACTTCTCGCAACTATAAGGCCGCTAAATACTATCAGGATTATACCCAATAGTGTCAGCATTTCGGGAAACGAGTCTCCCAACAGCACTCCGATGACAATAGCAAAGACGATATTGGCATAACTGACAGCCCCGACAATGCCCGCCTTGGACTCACCATAAGCCCGGGTCATATAGACCTGTGCCAGTGTCGCAAAGATCCCCATACCGACGACGTAGAACCAGACCACACCCTGCGGCATGACAAACTCACTAAACATAAAGTCCAGTGAAGGGGCGTCCACATAAGGGGACAAGAGCATCAACAGCAGTGGCCCAACAGTACCGACTCCCATAAAAGAGAGCACGATCGCCCGGGTATCATAATAGCTTTTCAACTCACGTACAGCCGTATAGGCCAATGCCGCGCCTATTCCACTAAAGATACCAAGCATGTCTGTCTTTGAGAACACAAAGCCTGTCGGTTTGGCGATGAGTACTATCCCGACAAAACCGATAAAGACAGCCGCCCACCCTTTTACCGGAAGCTTCTCTTGCAAAAACAGCCAGGCAAACACTGCTGTGAAGATGGGTGAGGTCTTAGAGTATGTCATCGCATCGCCAAGTGGGATATGTGCTATGTTATAAAAAAATGCCAACAGTGCCGTAAAGCCCATAAATCCCCGGAAGAAGAGTAGAAACGGTCTACCCCCTTTATGCTTCATAGGCCTTTTTATGATCGCTGCACCAATGATCAGGACACCAAAGATATTACGAAAAAATACCACTTCCAAAGAAGGAAGCTCTGTACTGGCCAATTTAGCGAAAGCCCCCATTATGGCAAACAAAAAAGAGGCGATCAGCATAAACAAGACACCACGGTCCATAGATGATATATACTGTCTCAAGTGCACTCTTTTAAGATCTTTTTCGGAAGTGTAATCAAAATATCATTACAATTGATTTACTTATGAAGACTATTATCTCAGATCAAAGATTATAGGACATTGGTATAATGCGTCCAAAGGATCTCCATGACACAACTGATAATCTTCTTTCTCATAGGTATCTTCA
>JAUWRZ010000368.1 GCA_030610325.1 Sulfurimonadaceae bacterium
CAAAGACCGGACCCTATTTTCATAATGGGGTAGTCAAGACACTTCGAGAGGCTATAGAGATAATGAGTAAGAACCAGATAGGTGTCGATCTCTCTGATGAGCAGCTTGATGCCATGGAAGCATTTATGAAGTCGCTTGATGGCGAACTGGTCGATTATGGCCTTGATCAGCCGGTTTGATCGATGATGTGAAGTGAAAGAGGAGGGTGAAGATATGAGAAAGATCAGTATCTTTGGTAGTGGGTGGCTTGGAAAGGCCTTGGCTGAAGAGCTGGAGAAAACGTACTTCGTACAAGTCTCGGTTCGCTCACGACTCTCTTTTGATACCCTTGAACTGCCTAATAAGTATCTGCTAAATGCTGACAACGACTACTTCTCTAAAGACTTTTATGAGACAGATGTGTTGATCGTCGCTATACCTCCCAGAGGTGCGTACATAGAGACGCTGAGAAAGGTCATCGCATACCTGGATGAGAGGACACAGGTGATCTTGTGCAGTTCTACTTCTGTATATACACAAACGGAGGGTGACATCTCTGAAAAGGAGAGTGAATACATCACGACTCCTTCATTGATGCTCGAAGCAGAACGAGTCGTACAAAAGCTATGGCCTCAGACACTGATCTTACGACTGGGTGGATTGATGGGCTATGAGCGCATAGCCGGAAAATATAGTGCGGGAAAAGTCCTGCCGCATGACACGTACGTCAACTACATACACAGGGATGATGTCGTAAACATCATCAGACTCTGCATAGAAGAGAAGATAGAAGCCCGCTGTTATAACGTAGTCGCTCCTGATCATAGTTCAAAAAAAGAGATCTATGAGGTAAATGCCAAAAAGTTTGGATTTAAAGCGACGACTTTCGAATCAGATGAGATCAGAGGAAAAAAAGTCTCATCAGCCAGGCTGGTAAAAGAGCTGAGGTATGACTTTTTGCAAGCAGACCCCCTTCTCTTTTGGAGCTGATACGTCCAAAAACATAAGCGTCACCCTGACTCCAACTCCCCGCCCTACATGATACTAACCCCTATAAACAGGACATTCTATAACGGATGTTATAAAAAACAGTTCTCAAATAGTTACATCTGAAACGATAATACACAGAATATCTAGCCGTTTTAAAACGTGTTAACACTTACTTAACACTTTATTCTCTATCGTAAGTATACGTTATCAGAAGCAGCGGTATGTACGCTCTCAAGGGTGGCATAGCGGCACTCTTCTATCATAGACACACAAAAGTATAGAGATGGAGAAAAAGTGTGTGACCAGACAGTCAATAGCGCATTAAAAGGAGTTTAGAGATGGTTCAGGGACGAGTCATAAAAAAGCATAGAGGACTTTACTGTGATGAGTATGACAGTGATCAGGCGTGGTGTTGATATGGACCGCATAATACTTGAGTCTTTACTCACAACACATACACCTATCGATATCCTTGAGCCTCTGGTGAGAAGAGAGTTGCGCCATAAGGTCTCGATGACTGATGGATCAGGAAGAGACTATATCAGCAATAGAGATCTCTCTATCCTTCTTAATGACCATACTGCGATGGCAGCACTGGATATGCAGCGTTTTAGAAAGCATGTGAATGTCCTGGATATCAAGCGTATACGACAAGAAGATGATAGCCCGGAACAGGCGTTGAGGTATCGCTCATAAGCCCTGTTTCAAGACTCGGTCTTTGGCAGAGTCATACTACTACGAAAGGAGAGACATGGACCCGATGACGACTTACAGTCTGCAAGATGATGCCGATAGATCAGTGACAGTGATGCCTGTTGGCCGAGAGACATTAGAAAAAGCAGGTGAACGACAGACAGAAGAGGCCGAGTGGAGTGCGACGGAGGAAGAGCGTGTGCATCATCATAACCATCGACATAGACACCAGCAGCAGGTCCGTCGAAGACGAAGGCGTTGAGCTTATTTTAGCCTTGAACGCTCATACATGATAACAAGGAGACCCTTTGAAAACAGATATCACACCTGAAGTCATCAAAAAGGCCAGGGAGTTCGCAAAAGCAGGCTTTTCAGACAAGCAGATCTATTTGACACTAGAACTCTCTCCTTTGGCATTTTATAGACATGTGGAGCTAATAGAGACAGTAAGAGATGCGAAGATACGATTAAGAGAGGAGGTGGAAGATGCTTTGCTCAAAAGTGCTGTCATCAGGGATGATAATGCGTCCATACACTTTCTCTCAAGACGCTTAGGTCTATTTCAGCCTACTTACAAGAGTGGTCCGTTGAAGAGAGCGGCAGATGCGATAATAGAGCTTGAGAGACTCTATCAGGCAAATGATGAGATGCCTTTAGATCTGATGGACGCTATTGGCGGGATAATCAATGATTTTGTCAGGACACTGGATGTCTCTGAACTTAAGCGTTGGCTGGAAGACATAGAACAGAACTTAGCCAATAACATGGAGGCCTCTAAGGAACTATACCTCTGATCCTCATGAGATGAAGTATGCAGCTCCTCTTTGTCTAAAAGATGCCCCAGACATCTGATGAACGATCTTCTACAGCCAATGATCATTACCATACAACACTTAACAAAAGTAGGTACTTAGTACCTGCTCGATGTTGGTGACATCGCTATTGTTTACAATATTGATCATCTTTATGCCAGATATCAGAGTTCAGATAATATTATATATACCGATCTAGTCATGTTTTCACTTTTAAGCAGACATATCATGATCTTGACGAGGACGCTCTTATGAACTATCTATCAACAAATATAAGTACTATCTTACTACTCTCTTTTCTGGCAGGTCTCAGTGGTTGTGGCGGAAGTAGTGGTGGTGACGCTTCTCCTTCTCCCATCGATCAGCCTGAAGAGCTTATTGGGCAGTTTATCGATGACCCGGTACGAGGGCTTGGTTATAGCTGCTCTTCGGGTTCCTCCGGTGTGACGGACAGTAATGGTAAATATAGTTGTGATGTCGGTGATGATGTCACATTCACTGTCGGTGATGTC
>JAUWRZ010000330.1 GCA_030610325.1 Sulfurimonadaceae bacterium
CTGAACGATATAGAGTCTTTGGAAGCACTGTTTGAGTATCTGGTAAAAGTGACCATAGATGATTGATATCCTTGCGATCCCGATATTTTTGGTCTTCGTCCTGGTGATGGTCCATGCTTATTTTGGACTGGGGATCCTACAGCGCAAGATCATCTTTGCCGATCTGGCCATCGCTCAGTTTGCCGCACTCGGAAGTGCGATCAGTCTGGGCTTTTTTCATGAGGAGTACCTCTACGAGCTGACCCTGCTCTTCGCCCTGCTTTCTGCTCTTCTTATAGGTATGGCTACACGAAGGGATATCCCACTAGAACCTTTCATCGGGATGCTTTATGTCTTTGGTGCCAGTGGAATCATGATGGTGCTGGCCAACTCACCGGAGGGGATGGAGCATTTCAAGTCGCTTCTGGCAGCTGACATCTTGTTCACACTCGAAGAGGACGCCATAAGGAGTACGGTCATCTATGCCGCCATCGGACTTATCATGTGGCAGCTCTACCCCAGACTACAGGGATTTCTCAAAGAGCTGCTTTTTTTGTCGATGCTGGCACTGACCGTCACCTCCTCCGTACAGCTCGCAGGGGTCCTGGTCGTCTTTGTCCTGCTCGTCGGTCCTGCATTGACAGCGACCATGCAACAGCGTTGGTCAAGACTGCCTTTTGCCTATCTTTTCGGATGGTCTTTTGGTATCTCCTCCATCCTCCTATCGTATTACTTTGACATGCCCACAGGCTATTTTATTGTCTTTACCGGCGCACTTCTCACTCTCATGAGTGTCTTACTTTTAAGTAATAAGAGAGTGAGTCCATAACTATCAGATCGTACAATAGACGTCCCATCAAACGTCTTACTGATAGACTATATGTTAGACTTTTGCCAAATAAACTATGGAGCATCGATGAAACATCTCATCTTACTTGTCCTTCTTACTATATCTCCGCTCTTCTCAGCAGGCATACTTGATGAGTTGATCGTGGAACAGACAGAGATCCAGCTTAAGCTCGATGATCTCAACAGCACTGCTTCCAATCAGGAGGAGCTGCTTGATCTTAGACTTGAGAACTATGAGCTCTTCTTAAGCCAACTGATCAATGAACCGGACAAAAGTGTCGCATCCTTCACCTCACGAAAACCCGAGATCTATAAGCTGCGAAGAAAGATCGAGATCAATACCCATCAGGGAAACCACTTTGCCTCCTTGCGTGATCGCATAAAAGCCGACACTTATAAGGTCGAGATGCTGCTACAGGAGATGCTTAGAGACCTTCTCTCAGCCACAGAAGAGACGACAAAACAGCAGTACTCTACTACGCTTGAAGAGTCCCTCCGAGCCAATAGATCTGCTGTTGAGGCTTTTGATCTCAAGCCCTATGAGGAGGTGGCGTCACAGACATCAAACAGCAAGATAGTCACAGATGCAAAAGAGAACCTTCAAGCCCTTAAGACCATGATCGCCATCGACCACACTCTTCGTAAGTATATCCTTGCCTATCAGGAGAGTATCCATAAGATGGCTGTCTACTCCTCTTTTGGTTTTATGTCCATCGCCCAATACATCAACAGCAGTGCCCCTGCCAAAAAGATCAATCCCTGGTTAAACAAACTGAACCTTGATGGTGCCAAACTCACATTGATACTCATCATCATCATGGGTACTATCATGGTCGCTCTCCTCTTCTACAAGACAGTCAACCTTGTCCTAGAGCACTGGCACTATAAGATAGGTCAGGTAGAGCTTATCATCAATAACATCCGCTATATATTCAGGACTTTGATCGTATTTATCGGGATCGATATGATCACGGAGGTCTATACCGGCCTAGGCGCTGATGCCGCCGAGAGTAACAAGTTCTTCTCTATGGGCTACATCCTCTTGGGGACGTTTCTGGTCTATCGCCTGGCGAACACCTTTGCCCTCATCAAGATACAGGAGATACATAAACGTACAGAGCAGTACCGAAGTGAAGTCATCAACCTTGCGATAAAAGCATTCAATTTCCTTATCTTTCTCATCGGTACCCTACTCACACTCAACCTTTACGGCTTTGACCTCACTGCCATCCTCTCTGGTCTGGGCATAGGAAGTCTCGCGGTCGCCTTCGCAGCCAAAGACACTCTGGCCAACTTCTTCGGCTCCATCTCCATCTTGCTTGACAACCCCTTCTCTCAAGGTGACTGGATCGATGTGGACGGTAAAGAAGGAACAGTCATAGAGATCGGTCTTCGAAGTACGACTATCCGTACCTTTGATAACGCCATGATCACGATCCCGAACCTGAACATCGCAAACTCAAGCATCGTCAACTGGAACAAACGGCTGCTCGGACGACGTATCAAGATGCATGTCGGTGTCACCTATGAGTCGAACATGGATGATATCAAGAACGCTATCAAAGATATCGAGACGATGCTGCATGAACATCCACAGATCTCCGGACAGAAGACTGAGGTCGAAGATCAGAAAAAGAAGGGGATCAAACTTCTCTCCAAAGAGGATCTAAAAGGGGTCAAGAAGACACTGCTGGTCTATCTCGACAACTTCTCAGACTCCAGCATCGACATCCTCGTCTACTGCTTCAGTAAGAGTGTCGTCTGGAGTGAGTGGCTTGAGATCAAACAAGATATCCTCTTCAAAATAGCAGAGATCTTGGAGAAAAACGACTTAAGTTTCGCCTACCCTTCACTGGCACTCCATGTCAATCAGAGCGGAGATATCAAGAAAAGTGATCTTGAAAGTACTTGAGTGATGCTCTCCGGCCTCACTCACTCCTAACACTGTATCTACCTCGACCAGACTATACCATCCTCGTACCCCTTTTTTATTACAGATCATAGCAATACTAAACCACTCTATCTTCCAGTAGAGTTGACATGATGTGACTTTTTCAGAAATATATCTACAAAATAACTAATAATATGATATATTAGCGATAAAATGTTATATTTGAATATTAATGATATATTTGATAACGGTTATATTAATAATGATACTAATATATTTAATAACGGTTATAAAAATAACATAAATAATATATTTTGAAACAGTTGTAGTATAGTTTTTAACTATTATAATAAGTTATTTTAAAATAATTATATCAGCTATTTTATGTTATATTTCCGTTATAAAACACCAAATCAGAAGGATATATATGATAAAAAGATTGCTTATGGTCGTGACTGCACTGTTTTTGATCGGTTGTGGAGGAAGTGACGATGACTCCATCAAATCAGTAGAAAGTATGGATGATGGCTCTTTTGTCATCAATCTAAATGCTGTGAAAAATGGGAGTACAGGTC
>JAUWRZ010000297.1 GCA_030610325.1 Sulfurimonadaceae bacterium
AAGAGCATTATCGTGATGCACCCGGTTTTGTCAAAGAGAGACTTGAAAAAGGTATCATGACGAGCAGGCATCACATCGTCTATCAGACCTTTGGTGTCCCTGAGCAGATGGAGGCTATCTTAGCAGGTTCTATCTTCCAAGAAGACATCACATTTGATGGACATGAGTACTATGTGACGAAAGATGTGCTTACCGATGTCTCTGGCCATGAGCTTGGTCACTTTGTCTTTCTCAATGACATCACACTCGAACATGAGATGATCTATGGATCAGTGAAAGTGTTTACGGTGATCTTGCTTATTGTCGCGGCCTTCTTGTCTGCTTTGGGCTTTATAGTGATAAAAAGAAAAGAGCAGGATATCAATACCCTGACTTCAAGACTTAATGCACAAAAAGATAAGCTGGAGTTCTTTAACATCAAACTGCAAAAGCTTTTTGATCTGCAAAAGAACATCGTCGTCCTGACCGATGGTGAAAAGATCAAGATGGCCAATCAGGCTCTGTATGACTTTTTGGGTTTTGAAGACCTGGAGGAGTTTTTGACGCATTATCAGTGTATATGTGACAGGTTTATAGAGAACGACAGCTTTTTTCATCTGGGAAAAGTGCCCGAAGGAGAGAACTGGATCAAGACTATTCAAGGCTTGTCGGGTGAGAAGCGTATCGTCGCTATGATCGATGATGAACTCAGCACACATGTCTTCTCTGTCGCGGTAAACGAGTTTGAAGAGAGTCATTACGTCATCGCGTTTTCTGATATCAGTAATACGATGCTTGAACAGGTCAGACTGATGAGAAAAGTGACACATGATAAGTTGACCGGGGCATTGAACCGGGAGTTCTTTGAGAAGAACATCACGCAGATCATTAAAGATGTCCGACCACAAAAGCTTGGGATGATCTTTGCGGACATCGATCACTTTAAACAGGTCAACGATGTCTATGGGCATAACCGTGGTGATGAGGTCCTAAAGCAGTTCGTAAAGACGATAGAGAGGTCGATCCGTCATGAGGACTATCTCATCCGCTGGGGAGGTGAGGAGTTTATCATACTGATGCGAGTCAACTCGGTAGAGACACTTGAAAAAGCCATAGAAAGTGTACGTCTTGAGATCGAGAAAGATCATTTTGAAGAGGTAGAGAACATCACATCAAGTTTCGGGGCTACCCTCTATCAGAAGGGGGAGCAGATAAGTGATAGTATTGAACGTGCTGACAAGGCTCTTTATCAGGCTAAGGAGAGTGGGAGAAATCGGGTCAGGATAATATAGATGATCAGAGGGCTCTCAAACAGATTAAGAATACCGCTATAGCAGGAGCTACAGCTCTTTGATGTGGTGTGTTTTATTACAGGGAGTCGGATATTGGCCGATATTAAGGTCAGTTAGGAAGATTATATAGAGGAAAAACGATGAAAAAAGTAATATTGACACTTATATTGATGCTTGGTCTTGCCAGTGTGTTCACCGGGTGTGAGCGTAATGACTATCAGCATCCTATGCATAGAAAATAGAGTGAGTAGAGTACTCTGTTAGAAGATCTTTATGGATCTTCTAACAGAGAAAGAGATATGTAGTCGGACATCTCTTTCTAGAACGTAAACAGCTGCTTTTTAAACTCATGAAAATCGGTAGCTATCTTCTCATCCTGGAGCTTTAGGCTTTTGATGACTTGTGGGTTTACAAGGTAGTATCCCAAGATCACCTCGACGCTGTCTCCTTTTTCGATCACATAGTCATACTTCACATCTCGCTTCTCATTGGCCTGGATCATGGTGTCTTTTAGTGTCGTGTCAGCGACCCATGGCATAGCAGGCTTACCATCTTTACCGATGACTCTGGCGAACTCCTCATCTTTTAACTGTATCGTCTTACCATCACGTGTCACGCTTACTTTTAAGACCGCAAGCCGCAGAGGGTGCAAGAGCAGGGCATGAGTAGTATGATTGTCTATAGTGACGGTAAAGTCCTTATCACTCTTTTGGACTAAAAGGTCTACATACTTCTCTAACATCTCTGAGTTGGAGTGTGACCCGGCAAAACCGTGAAAAGCGTGGACCTTGGTGTCTTTGAACTCGGAGACACTACCATCGACCTTTGGCATATGACAACTTACACAGTTGGTACCGTCCATCTCATTATCGATGTTGGTCGAACAGACGTTTAGACCCCATTTGTTACGTTTGTGTGAATGACAACCGATGCACACGTTCCCGTTTTGCATGTGTGCATTACCTTCTGTCTCGATGGCATGATAAGGAGAGTCCACGTGCTCTTTTAAAGTAGCAAAGTACTTTTTCTCCTCTTTGGCGATGATGTTGGTGTTCGAAGGAGTGGAATGAAGCTCGATGGACTCTATGCGGTGGCAGTAGGCACAACTTATCCCAGCCTGATGGGTCTCGTTCTGTTGGTCAGGAAGTGCTTTTTTGCCCTTGGTCAGCATCTTGTCAAGATCATCTGCTCCGGGAGTATGGCATTTACCGCATCCATAACGCTCTGCTTTTTTATTCTGAGGGTGATCCCTCCAGACAGCATTATGGATCGGGTCTTTTTGCGGGGTGGAGTTAGCATGCATCGAACCATAGAACTCATCATAGATCGAACTATGACAGGCTTTACAATCCTCACTCTTTGCAAACTTATGCACAGTATCATTCGCACTCAATGCGATGATGGCCCAAAACAGCAGTATAGGTATTCTCAAAATAGTAGTCCTGTTTTTTGCGAAGTATAACTTAAATGACTTATGCATATATTATAGATCAGATGTGTTGATAGTGGTATATCGATACGGAAGATAAAGTGTTCAGATAGGTGAAGTGTCTTTGGGGTTTAAAAGTGGATGTAGGTCGGTCTCATCTTGCTAAGCAGCAGTAGATCATCTTCATGGGGAGAAGTATATACTTAAGGAGGCATACATCTATGACTGCTGCTTGGCAAGATCCGCCTGCGAGAGAGGCGAACCGAGTCTAAAAGGGGTTACTTTCCGATCAGTTCTGCAACTGCAGTCATATCTGCTTCAGACATACCTGCGACTTGACCTTTCATGAGGCCTTTCATAGCTCCACCATAAGTCCCGTCTTTGTAACCTTTGAGTGAAGCGACGATCTCGTCTTTAGTCATCGTGTTCATGACCTTACTTTTTCCAAGTGCGACTTTCTCACCTTGTGCACCATGGCATGCAGCACATTTTTTGTAAGCAGCAGCGCCGTCAGCCATAAGTGTACCTGTAAGTGTCAATAACGCGATAAGTCCTAATGCAGTTCTTTTCATAAATACTCCTGATAAATTAGTTTGCGTATTATAGGTAAGATAGAGACATCTGTAATTGATATAAGTCAAAAATAGATAGATATAGCATCATCTGTTTAAGAACCTACACTACACATCAGTTAGTATTTCAAGACTCGTTTCGGTATGCTTAGGGTAAAAAAAAGAGAATATGAGAGTCTTATTAAACGGTCTGGGACGTATTGGTCGCAGCATCTTGCGGATCGCATCAGAGCAAAAAGCGTTTGAGATCGTAGCCATCAACGAACTGAACCAAAATATTGAGAATATTGCTTACACCATCAACTATGACTCGATCTACGG
>JAUWRZ010000511.1 GCA_030610325.1 Sulfurimonadaceae bacterium
AAAGCCTCCGGTATGGATCACGATACCTCCCGTTAAGAGATCAGGCTGGGAGCATGGTCTTAGGGAGTAAAATCAGATCAATGGACGCTGGGAGCATGGTCTTAGGGAGTAAAATCACATCAATGGATCCTGGGAGCATGATCTAGGGGAGTGATATCATATCGATAGATGCATTGTCAC
The DNA here is from genome assembly GCA_030610325.1 of Sulfurimonadaceae bacterium. GTDB lineage: Bacteria > Campylobacterota > Campylobacteria > Campylobacterales > Sulfurimonadaceae > BB26. The sequence goes on from JAUWRZ010000511.1 coordinate 181, forward strand.
TTCGCTCATACGTATCCCAAAGGTAACTTCTCATTAAGGTCCAATGCTTTTGGAAGTACCCTTAACGGGCCACCATCGCACTCTCACCAAAGAAAGCATCAAGTACCTCTCTAAACTGTTCAGGATCATTGATATGGTTCACACTGTCACGCAGCGATGAAGCCCCTTCATAACCTTTAGAGTAGGTGTGGACATGTTTACGGAACATCGGCACTCCACCCGGACCATAGAAGTCGACCATCTTATCGTAATGCTCCAGGATGATAGTGTGCTTTATGCCCAGATCGATATCTGCATTTCCGGTCTTTAACTGGTGAAATATCCATGGAGCACCTACTGCGCCGCGTCCTATCATCACTCCATCCGCCTTTGTATGTTCAAGTACCCACTGCGCTTTCTCAAAACTGTCAATATCACCATTGGCTATGACTGGGATAGAGACAGTCTGCTTTATCTCTGCGATAGCATCGTAATCGACTTCTGCTTTGAACTTTCCAGCCCTGGTACGACCATGTACAGCAATAAAGTCAGCTCCACTCTGCTCGACGACTTTGGCTATCTCGACATGGTTCTTCTCCTCAAACCCAAGACGCACCTTGACACTTGTCATCGGTTTATTAGAGGTCATCTTGATAGTCTCTATGATCTCAGCAAGTCTGGGAAGGTCTCTCAACAGCGCACTTCCTGCACCATTACCAACGACTTTTGGTACGGGACATCCACTGTTTAGATCGATGATATCTATGTTTTCCTGCGTATTTAAAAACTCGACAGCACGTCTGACTATCTCTTTTTCAGAACCGGCTATCTGAATAGAGTAGGGATCCTCGTTGGGACTACGTTCAAGCATCTTGATCGTCTTTTTAGAGCCATATGCCAGCGCATTTGAGCTGATCATCTCACTTACGGTCAGGTCAGCACCGAACTTCTTGACAACACTACGAAATGGAAGGTCAGTAAAACCGGCCAGTGGTGCCAATACATATAAAGGTGTGTCAAATGATAGTTTCTTAGTCATGATAAGCCTATTGTAAAGAGTGATTTTTTTGGACTCAGGTAAAAGAGAGAAGAGAGATGATCTGCGTTTATAAGACGATCACAGAGAGAGGCCTCTCTCTTAGTGATCTATTTTATGAAAAGGTCTATATTGTAGTTTTGTGGTGAGTCTTTGAGTGCACGATATGCTTTACAACTAATAAACTCATCAGGCTGAGAACGAGCAAGTATCTCATCTGCCATATCGACCATCTCCAGATCGAACAGGGTATAGAGATAAGCAGGTGTAGCAGTCTCATCACGCTCAGAAAGCTGTTCGAAGAGACGCATACGCTGCTCTGGAGGCAACGAACCTGAGAGGATCTTCGCAGCCTTTATATACTCTTTCTCTTCAAGCGGAAGTGCGATCAAAAGCGCATGCAGTGCTTCATCAGAGACGTCAAGCTTGTTCTTATCATCATTGACACGCTCCAATATGGTAAAAAGTGACTCTTTACTCATATAGCTCTTATATTTCTCCAACTCGTACAGTGGCTTCTCAGGGATCATCTTGACAAAGGCATGTCTACACACTTCCTCATCATAGTTCGCCACTTTGGCAAGTACTGTCCCAGGCTTCAGTTCACCTGCATC
>JAUWRZ010000506.1 GCA_030610325.1 Sulfurimonadaceae bacterium
ACGTTCGCATACACTCTAACGCCCCAACGACAACAGAACAATATGGAGGTCATCGCCAAGCTGCCCGATGGTCGCTATCTCAGCATCACATCAGGCCTAAATGCGATAAACCAGAAGGCGATCACGTTCGTCATAAGACTGCTGCTCGTATTTGGTACGGTCTTCATACTTTTCACACTGGTCTTTCATCTTATCCTTAAGCGTCTTTTTCAACCGCTTCACTGCCTTGTGCAGTTTTGCAACGACTCTTCCATGGAGCATGACGCACTGCCACTATGTAACGGTACGCAGGAGGTCGACGACCTGAAAAAAGCGATCACGAATCTGATGGAAGCCAATCGCACCGTATGTGAGAACAAACAAGATATCTTTAAAGAGGCCGCCCATGAGCTTAAATCACCTATCGCTATCTTAAAAGCACGTTTCTCTCTTTTTCGTCAGCGTGATGATTACACTAAAGAGCTGTTCATCGATGAAGGGCTTAGTGATATCAACACGATCAGCAATAAACTCAAAGAACTTCTCTTTTTGAAATCGATCGAGTGGGATATGCAAAAAGAGAAAGAGACTATCAGTGTCCAGGAGCAATACACTCTTATGCAGACAGCCTTTCAGCCCATACTGGAGAAAAAAGGCATCACTATGGTCTCTGACCTTGAACAAGACTTCACCCTTGATGTCCAGAAAGAGGCGATGACCAAAGTGATGCAGGCTATCTTTGAGAACATCTTTATGCATACAAAAAACGACTCGGTGATCAGAGACCATATAGACCCCAAACGACGTCAGATGCAGATCATCAATGAGATCGGCTCAAAAAGTGACGAGACGCTCTTTAGCTCCTACATCGGTTCAAAGATCATCTCACGACTGGCCAAACGACTTGACTATACCTATAGCACCTCTCAGGACGAGACCTATTTCTATACCACCATCACCTTTCATGACACAGCTCATCTGTGATAAAAGACCCAGTCAAGATCATCTTTAAACGACTTCTGTGATACTCAAGAGTATAAGAAGAAGCAATACTTCACAGTTATCACAAATTCATCACATTTTTCCTCTTTTTCATGATTTTTTCATTTTGGACGCCTACAATGATATTAATTTTTATTATGGGAGGCATTCAATGACAATGCATACGAAATTCTTAGGTTCTCTTGCTCTGAGCGCTCTATTACTAACAGGCTTCAGTGGCTGTAACGGGGATACAGATAATCCTACTGATGTCGAGAAAGTCATCAGCACACTTGAGGCAGAGTCAGCCGCAGCCATCGCAGCGTCACTTGAGGGTGTACCGACAGCAGACAAGATACCTTTTGGTGATGGTAGCTTCGGTCCTTTTGAACGTGTGGCAGTCTTCCCTACCGTCAAAGGTGCTGATGGCCTGATCGACCATAATGCCACCAATGCTAAAGTCAAAGAACTCGCGACCATCTTTGCCAACTATGTAGCTGAGACCAATGAGCCAGAGGCCCATCCGGATACATTCGCCGGTGCCAACTGGATAGTAGCTGGTGTCGAAGGTGCACCGACTCCAGAATCAATAGCAGCAAATATCCTCGCGATCCCGACACCTGAACGTATCAATCCAAATGAACCGCCTTCGCTTGCCAACACATTGAAAGTACAGATCGTCGAAGTGTGTAACAGCACTTACGCAGGTCAGGCACTTGGTGCATCAAAAGTCGGCGGCGAGAATGGAGCCCTAGTCCCTTTTGGAAACTACCATGCTACTGCCCTACCATGTGAGGTCTCTATCTATCAAGATGAGAACGCCATCTATGTCGATATGCTCAACCCGGAGACGATCTTCACGCTCTTCTTTACTGAAGTCTTCTTCTCTGAGGAGATAACTTACAACGCTAACTTCAGAAATGCGAT
>JAUWRZ010000347.1 GCA_030610325.1 Sulfurimonadaceae bacterium
GATGTCTGAGAACGTGTCACTCAACTTCGAGTACCGATATAGAGGTCTTGGAGAGTACACCATCGAAGATGTAGGCGATATCTCTTCTGATCATTTTAATGAACTCGCTTTAGGTATTATCTACCACTTTTAACATCTCTACTCTGTATTTTTACAGAGTAGTCCCTATTTCTCATCTCTTTTGCGTATCTTCAAAGATCATTCTTCCAATGCCGGACAACTCCCATAAAAACTTCCATTCAACTGTGTCGTCTCTATCAGATAACGTCGAAATCGCTCAAAAAGTGGCTTCTCAGGCAGCTTTGGGTCTTGCCAGAAATCATCCAGGACACAACCTTTACAAGTCAATCCCTCTATATCATAGATGGCATTTCCCAGTGTGATCGTCGGGATCTGATGATAAAGTGACGAAAGACCTACTGTACTACTGATGGTCACAGTCCCTCTGGCGTTCTTTATACAGGTAGGAAGATGGACATCATGAAAGAGCAGCACACGATCCTCTATACGGAGTAGCTCCGCCTGATTGAAGATAAACTCCTCATAATCCTTTCGTCCCCTGTCTACAGGGTGATGTTTAAACAGCAGATAGGTCTCACTCGGAGCTTTTTTAGCAAATGACTCCAACACCTCGATGATGAACTTCTCAATGGAGAGATAATCAGAGTGCTGTAGTATCTGAAAATCATTATAGGTCTGGAGCGGGACAAAGAAGTACGCTTTTGATAATCTCCCTGTTATCAACTCTATATGATGCCGCTCTTTGAAGAGATAGTAATACTTTCGTACAAAGTTTCTTATCCCAAAAAACGCCTCTTTGATAGATGAGAAGTCACGATGATGCTGATAGTGCGGATAGCGAAAGAAGAAGAGGTTTGAGAGAAGATAGTAGATGATGGCACTCATCACCATACGGATCAGGCTGAAATGTGTAGGTGATGGTGAGGGGTGTGGCAGACTCTCCAGGTCTAGTGCCTCATAGAACTCTTTCTCACGGCTGATATGGCTATAGTCATTGACACCAGCACGCTCCAATGTTATATAGTCAGGGCGAAAATAGCCCTCTTCAAAGACAAACACCTCGACCCCTATCTCATTGGCTGCACCAATGGCCATACGCTGATAGATACGGCAATCACCAAACACAAAGAGCTTATCTATCTTGTTCTCGATGACAAATCGGGAGACGAACTCCCTCCAGCCCTCCACATCCCCTCTGTATGGGGTATAGTTATCGTGGTTTGAGAAGAACTGGTCTCCGGCATTGAGGCCCAGTTTAAACGTGATGGCACCTTCAGCACGAAAATAGTCATCAAGCCGTTTGAAAAAACCACCCATCGGCCCTTGAAGCAGAAGGATGTTCTTTCCATCAATATCGCCAATACGCTTCATACTCTTCTCTGCCTTCTCATCGAGCTCTCCGTAACAGACGCTGCGCCATACGGCTTAGATGCGCACGTGATCTTTTCTTTGTACGATGCAGTAGTGAGCGGCTAGACCTTTGACGCTCCTCTTGCATTGTCGTGATCACGACTTCTATCTCACATAGCTCTTTAGTCTCTGGATCAATATAACGTGGATAGAGCAATAAAGTTCCTGCTAACAGTTCATCTATGCTTAAAGTACGGGTTCGGCGCTTACAGCTGCGCTTATCAACTGTCAGACCCCATCCTGCATAGAAAGGCAGGCCATAGGTCACCACCCTCTTCTCTTGCATCAACGCTTCAAGACCTACCAGTGATGTCATCGTATGGACCTCATCCGCATAGCTTAGGACACTATGGATACTTACAGTCGTCACGATCTTATCGCAATACCTTAACGCAGCTACCTCTTCTACTACACCGATACGATTACCGACAAGGACATCAGGGTGTGGTTTAAAGATGATATAGGCATCAGGAGCGTTCTCATAGACCTGTTTTAACAGTCCCAGATTTGTCATCCCCGGCGCACCATAACGGATAGAGGCATCATCTTCTACCTGACCGGGGACAAGGATGATACGCTTACCTTCAGGCAGGCTCAACTCAACATCATCATAAAGATTATATTTTGAGAGTCTCATCCGGATCAGCTCTCTACGCACCTTCGCCGCACGTTCAAGCAGTCGAGGAGCCTTTTGAAAGTCATAGGTCTGTAAGATATGCTCAAGCTCACTCTCTTGTGTCGGATCAAAATAGATACCACGTGAGTCAATGACCTGTGAATAGGGCTGCGTCAGATCAGAGCCCAGACCGATAGAACGGATAAAACCGTCTTCGACACGAAAGAGCGGGATATCATGTTCTTCGGCGTAGCTCTGCACTTCAGGAAAGCCCTTCCGTCCCCAGATGTAGATACGACTATCTTTATCCAGCCCTTTTACTAATGCTTTTTTTAGGTATCTGTTTTTAAAGAATGGGTTTATGAAGATATGCTTTTGAGTCTCGCCAAGTGGGAAGAACGGTTTGATAAAGTCATGTTTCCAGTAAGAGAATCCAAAAAAAAAGTTCATCTAAGGCTCATCCAAATAGAGCTATATGCTCTCTTTTATACCAAGTGCTGACGCTCTTGATCATGGATGATTATATCATAACGAAAACAGAATATACTCTTAATACCCTAGCTCGTTGAGCTCACGTGAGAACCCCTTTAACAAGCTACGCCGCCAGACGATCTCTCCGATCGTATCGATGATATCTGAAGGTCTGTTCGCATAAGGATTGTAATAGTCACTATATAGGATATAGGCCGCGGCAAACACCTCCTCCACACTCAACTGACGTCCTCTTCGTTCACACTTCACACGGTCATCTGTGATGCCCCACCCTGCATAGAACGGCATCCCAAAGCAGACTGTCTCACAACCGACCAACAGGGCTTCAAATCCCATCTGTGATGTCTTGGTGTAGACTTTATCAAAATGTCTTAAAAGCGAGATCGGGTTCACATCACCGTCGATGATGATACACTTTTTCCCGGCCTCTTTGATGTCGATGTCAGACCTCTTCTTTCCGCTCACTACATCAGGGTGTACTTTTACGTAGATAGTCGCATCCGGGTTCTCATCGATGGCAGCCTCTATCATCGCATCCGTCGTAAAGTGCTCAGTCATGCCATATTTTAATGACATATCTCCCAGGGTCTGTGCGATGATGAGTACCTGATACTTTGA
>JAUWRZ010000058.1 GCA_030610325.1 Sulfurimonadaceae bacterium
AGTATCATCCACTCTATCCGTTACCGGCTCAAAGCCAAAGGGATACATGAGAGTTGGGACAGCGTCAGGAAGACGATGCAGCCACAGATAAGAGTCACCACGACCATGCAGTGCCAAGATGGCAGGACAGTCCATATCAGAAAGAGCTCACAGCTGGTTGAGAGACAGAAAGTATTGATGGACGCACTGCATCTCAAGCATAGTGCTGGGGAGGTGACGAGAGTCTATACTTAAGCTGATCGGGTCCAATGTCACAGATGTAGTGCAGGTCACTTTCTCTTATGGGACTCCAAGCCCCTCGGGGACGGTGTTCTCTTAAATCTGATGGTGAAGTTGGGCTAAGACAAATCTACTTGGTGGTTCCCATTAATATCATTGACTTAGACGAATAAATATTATATGACAGATGTTTGAGACGAGCAGCCCAAGAGCACAAAAAGTGCGAGGGCCTGCTGCCGAAGCAAACTTAGCGTTAGCGTAGTCAAACGGACTTGTTCGTTTGGCGTTTTAAGTGAATGCTACTTAGGCACTCTTTTTGGAACGTTGACTCTTCTTGTACTCTTTCTCAAACTTCTTTCGTCGGCCATAGGGAAGTTTTTCGATAAACAGTTTACCATCAAGATGATCCATCTCATGTTGGATAGCGACACTCAGCAGCTCATTGGCATCAAGTGTACATGTCTTACCATGTCTGTCATGGTAGGTGACAGTCACCAGTTCATGACGCTCGATGTCCTCATAAAAACCGGGTACACTCAGACACCCCTCCTGGTACATGGTACTTCCCTCGGCATGAGAGATCCGTGGGTTGATCATCTCAAGAAGTTGATCTTTGTGCTGTTGACCCTCATCATCAGGGAGATTGATGATAAGTGCTCTGATCGGTCTGGCTACCTGTATGGCTGCAAGGCCGATACCGTTTGAAGCCAGCATAGTGTCATACATGTCATCGAGTAGAAAGTGTAGCTCGCTACTAAAGGTCTGGACCTTTTTGGAGATATCTTTCAGTTTTCGGTCAGGATAGGCGATAATATCCAAGATCATGTATTTGTCTCCTCGATAGTGTCTTCACAGACACTGAAATCTTTGGCTGGATTGGCATCAGCTGCTTCCATGGCAGTAAGGGTACAGGTGACCATGCTTTCTACACTCTCCTGCGTATTGATGTTCTTCACCCCGATAGAGATACGTAGCTGTACTTCACGCTCAGCAAGGAAGAAGTTACTGCTGGAGACAAGCTCAGAGAGTCTGTCACTCGCCTTCTTCGCACTTTGCAGATCAGTATGTTTGAGCAGCATAGCAAAGACCCCATTACCGTAATGTGCGACGATATCACTTCTACGAGAGGTCTTCAGCAGCATGCGGGCAACTGTACGGGTCATCAGTACCGAAGCTTTACCAATGCTACTGTCTGTCTCAAGTTTTTTTGAGAGACGTATCATGATCAGGGTGCTTTTGTGTTTGAACTCTTTGATCAGACTGCTCTCTTGAGCGATCTTCTCTAATAGATAGCGCTTGTTATAGATGCCATACTGGTTATCAAAGATAGTATCGTTCTCGACACTCTTGACGATGGATGCCGTGTTATCATAGTGGCCCTTCATCTGTTCGACCTGTTTTTTCAAGATCAGGCTTAGTCTGTCGACATCATGCTCGAGAGAGGTGATGACGCTACCAGCCATCTGCGGATCACTATTGTCTTTAAGCTCTTTTTTTCGCTTTTCAAGGACTTTAGTCATCAATGCGATGTTCTGGTAGAGACTTGCAGAGACCTGGAGTACACTTTTGACGGCAGAGAAACCCTGCTTCAGGTTTTTTTCAAGGGCAATACTTTTTTCGTTATCGTTATCTTCTTCAAGATCGAGAACAGCATTGACCTGTTTATGAAAGTCTTCACTTTTGTCTTCAAGAATACGATCAAAATAGAGAGAGAAGTTGTTTGGGGTAGGCGGAAGATTATCACTGATCAGCGCCATCAACACCTCTTTGGCATAGACCTCAAGATCGCTGGCTGGGTCTTCAAACCCACTTCCACCGACCATCGGCCCAGTATCAGATGTGTCTACTGCACTAAGATTGCGACGCTTCTTGGTTGCTTCTGCCATGGTGACCCTTTAGTTAGACTCTTTTTGAACTAAGACCTCATCAATGATACCATAATCTTTGGACTCTTCTGCGCTCATAAAGTTATCACGGTCGGTATCTTTTTCCACTTTCTTGATCGTTTGACCAGTCTGCTTGGCAAGTAGTCCGTTCAGCTCTGCTTTCATACGCAAGATCTCTTTAGCTTGGATCTCGATATCGGTCGCTTGTCCCTGCGCTCCACCGAGTGGTTGGTGGATCATGATACGTGCATGTGGTAGTGCGTAACGCTTTCCCTTCTCGCCGGAACTAAGTAAGAACGCACCCATGGATGCAGCTTGTCCGATACAGATAGTAGCGACATTAGAGCGGATGTAGTTCATCGTATCGTAGATCGCCATACCCGAGGTGATGACACCACCGGGTGAGTTGATATAGAAATAGATATCTTTTTCCGGGTCCTCTGCTTCAAGAAAGAGCATCTGTGCGACGATAGTCGAAGCTACCTGGTCATTGACCTCGCCACTAAGCATGATGATACGGTCTTTAAGAAGACGGGAGTAGATATCATAAGAGCGTTCGCCACGTCCACTCTTCTCGATGACATATGGGATGTAACTCATTACGCTTCTTTTATCTTTGCATTAAGAAGCGTGCTAAGGACTTTGTCTTCGACCATTGCCATCTGGATGGCTGGAAGGTAACCAGACTCTTTATAGTGCTCATACGCCTGTGCAGGGTCCTGACCCATCTGCATCGCTTCGTAATAGATAGTCTGCATCACTTCTTGCTCTTCGACAGCGATAGACTCTGCCTTTGCCAGGGCATCGACGATAAACGTAGCTCTGACGCTTTTGCTTGCGTCAGCACGGAAGGTCTCGCGAAGCTCCTGTACTTTTTCTGCGTCCTCTTTGATCTCTTTGAGTTCACTCTCTGTCATCTCTTGCGCTTTTTTGTTCAGTGCCATATCCATCTCCTGCTCGACTACGAAATCAGGAAGATCGAATGTGAACGTAGATACGAACGTCTCAAGAAGTCGAGGCTTGAGCTCATCATTATAGAGTTTGGAGAGACGCTCTGTGTCCAACTGGTCTTTGATCTGCTTACGAAGCAGTTCTACGTTGGCATCATCCTCACCCGGGATCATCTTCTTGGCAAGGGCATCATCGATGACGACTGGCTCTTTTGCCTGGATAGCATTGACCTTGACCTTGAACTGTGATGCTTTTCCAGCCAGTTTTTCGCTGTTGTAGTCTTCAGGGAAAGTGACGTCTATAGTCTTCTCCTCATCTTTTTTCATACCGACTACCTGTGCTTCAAAACCGGGGATGAACTGGTTGCTGCCAAGATTAAGTGAGAAGTCTGTAGCGGTACCGCCTTCGAAGATCTCGCCATCGACAGAACCTTCAAAGTCGATAAGGGCAGTATCTCCATCTACAAGTGCACGGTCCTCATCAATAGTGATGAAAGCTGCCTGTGCCTCTGCAAGCTCTTTGATACGTGCAGTGATCTCATCTTCGGTAGTCGCGGGCTTCTCAAACTCTGTGACGAGGGTAGCGTAGTCTCCCAGTTCGATCACCGGGCGCAGCGCTACTTTGACAAGGACATCGATCATCTCTTCTGTCTTATCAAACTTGGCGACTTGTGGTTCACCGATCAGTGAGTCGTTATGGATATCAAGCTCTTTGAGGCCTTTCTCCAGTACATCACGGAGCGCTTCAGCTTCAGCATCCTGGACCAGACGATCACCATGCTGCTTCTTCACCGCACTGACTGGTACTTTTCCCTTACGGAAGCCCGGTATGTTAGCTGTCTTTGTGAGCTCTTTTGCGATCTTTTCTATGTTCGTATCGATCTCATTACGTGTGATAGCAGCGCTGATCTCAGCATTTGCTCCATTGATCTTGTTGGCTTTGATGTCCATTTGGTCCCTTTAGCTTATCTTTTATTTACAGATATGGTTCTGTAGAAATTTGGGCAATACTATCGAAAAAATACTAACAATCCCTTTATGTAATATATATTCAGTTGAAAAGCAGCTGGAAAAAGCAGTGAGTTCTCAGCTTAGTAGTGGTATCGTTTTAGCAAAAGGGTGCGATGCTCCCCCAGGTCGATGACATCAAGTGACCTGATCACTATTAACGGACAAGGGTAAAAGAAGTATGGAAGATAAAAAAGCATTTGAAGAAGCAGTCAAGACGATGATGCGCAGTGTTGGGGAAGATCCGGCCCGTGAGGGTCTTGAGAAGACGCCTGAGCGTGTCTTTAAAGCCTATAAGTTCATGTTTGGCGGATATGAGGAGGACCCGGAGGCGATCTTGCGTTCGGCACTCTTTAGCAGTTCCAATGATGAGATGGTACTCATCAAAGATATTGAACTCTACTCGACATGTGAACATCATCTTCTCCCTATTATCGGTCGGGCACATGTCGCTTATATCCCTGATGGAAAAGTAGTAGGACTCTCGAAGATCCCTCGTGTCGTAAATGTCTTTTCCCGTCGTATGCAGATCCAGGAGCAGTTGACGGAGCAGATCGCAGAGGTCATCAGTGAGACGATCAAGCCCAAAGGGGTAGCGGTGGTGATCCAGGCGAGACATATGTGTATGGAGATGCGAGGGGTAGAGAAGATCAACTCCACTACGACATCAAGTGCGCTTCGGGGCCTCTTTAAAAGTGATATGCGTACACGCAGTGAGTTCTTCGACCTTATCAACGCTCCGGCGGGTAATAGGTACTAGAAGCCTTGTTATTTGACTCCTTAAAAAAACGTATCAGTGCCGAGAGCCACTCTATTGCTTTTGGGGAAGTCACAAAGATCAGTTCGACGATCATTGTCGCAGAGGGTCTGCAGGTCAGCATCGGTGATACGGTGACCATCATCTCAAAAGTCAACGCTGATGAGACCCTGGGTATGGTGACAGAGATCGATGGACTGCGGTTCTTCATCACACCTTTTAGCTTCATAGAGGGTTTTCGTGCCGGTGATAAGGTCTATCTTGATCAAAACGGTATGAGTATCCCTGTTGGTGAAGCTCTGCTTGGTAGAGTCGTCGATCCTTTTATGAACCCTATTGATGGTAAGGGCCCGATACGCAGTACGAAGATGACGCCGATCATGAAAGCCCCTATCGCCGCGATGAAAAGGGGCATGATCGATGAGATCTTCAGTGTCGGTGTCAAGACGATAGACGGACTTTTGACCTGTGGAAAAGGACAGAAACTGGGTATCTTTGCCGGAAGTGGCGTTGGTAAATCGACCTTGATGGGGATGATCGTCCGTGGTTCAGATGCACCGGTCAAGGTGGTCGCACTGATCGGTGAGCGTGGTCGTGAGGTCCCTGAGTTCATCGAGAAGAACCTTGGGGGTAATCTCGAAAACACGGTCATCATCGTCGCGACCAGTGATGACTCGCCACTAAGAAGAAAATATGGTGCCTTCTCTGCGATGAGTGTCGCCGAATACTTTAAAGGAGAGGGAAAAGACATCCTCTTTATGATGGACTCCATCACCCGTTTTGCGATGGCTCAACGAGAGATCGGTCTGGCACTGGGTGAGCCACCGACCTCCAAAGGGTACCCACCCTCTTCCTTGACACTTTTGCCGCAGTTGATGGAGCGTGCAGGTAAAGAGGATGGTAAAGGATCTATCACTGCATTCTTTACGGTCTTGGTCGAGGGGGATGATATGAGTGACCCCATCGCTGACCAGTCGCGTTCTATCCTTGATGGTCACATCGTCCTCTCCCGGGAGCTGACCGATTTCGGTATCTATCCGCCTATACATATATTGAACTCTGCTTCGCGTGTCATGAACGATATCATCAGCCCTCTGCACTTTGAAGCAGCAAAAAAGTTTCGTCGTCTCTATACACTCTTGAAAGAGAACGAGATGCTTATTCGGATCGGGGCCTATAATGTCGGTAGTGATAAAGAACTTGACGAAGCCATCGAGCTAAAAGAGGCGATGGAGTCTTATATGAGTCAGGGTTCGATGTATACCACCAGCTTCAAAGAGGAGATAGATACTATCCTTGCCATGATGGGAACAGACTCCGGAAACGTGGGGCGAAAAAACATTAACCTTAAAGCGTCGACCTCTTCATAAAACCTTAAGCAGAAGCTAACTCCGGATCCACTATTATGTCAGGACTAAAAGAAGACAAATTTTGTCTTATTTAAAAAAATTGATAAAGATCGAGGGAGAAACATGCAAGTCTATATGGATAACAATGCTACGACGATGGTCGATCCTCAGGTTGTTGAAGCAATGGTCCCATTCTTCTCTGAGCAGTATGGTAACCCCAACTCCATACACAAGTTCGGTACCACTTCACATCCTGCGATCGCTAAAGCGATCGATCAGATGTATGCAGGGATCAATGCGGCAGATGCTGATGACATCATCTTCACATCATGTGCTACCGAGTCAAACAACTGGGTACTACAGTCTGTCTGGAACGATCTCATAGTCAATGGTGATAAAAACCATATCGTCACTACTGAGATCGAGCATCCATCAGTCCTTTCGACTTGTCATTTTCTTGAAGAGCAGGGTGTTAAAGTGACCTATCTTCCTGTCAACGAGCAGGGTATCGTCGAAGCGCATACGGTCAAGAGCTTTATCACTGATAAGACAGCACTTGTCTCTATTATGTGGGCAAACAACGAGACTGGAATGATCTTCCCTATTGAGGAGATCGGTGAGATCTGTAAAGAGAAGGGTGTACTGTTTCATAGTGATGCGGTCCAGGCTGTCGGAAAGATCCCGGTCGATGTCCAGGCTGTCCACATAGACTTCCTCTCTATGTCAGCACATAAGTTCCATGGTCCTAAAGGGGTCGGCGCACTTTATATCAAAGACTCTCAGGAGCTTTCCCCATTGATGCATGGCGGTGAGCAGATGAACGGACGTCGTTCAGGTACTTTGAACGTCCCTTTTATAGTAGGTATGGGTAAAGCTATAGAGCTGGCAACGACAGACCTTGAGAAGACGATGGCATCTATCGCCGCCAAACGTGACCGCCTTGAAGATGCACTACTGGAGACTCTCTCTGATACGTTCACAGTAGGTGACCGCGACAATCGTACCTCTAATACGATCTTGATCTCGATCAGAGGTGTTGAGGGTGAAGGGATGCTCTGGGATCTCAATAATGGTGAGATCGGTGCCTCTACCGGTTCAGCTTGTGCGAGTGAAGACCTCGAAGCTAACAGTGTCATGATGGCGATCGGTGCAGATAATGAACTGGCGCATACCGGTATCCGTCTGAGCCTGAGCCGTTTTACAACGGATGAAGAGGTCGACTATGTCATCGCACACTTTACGGCAGCCGTAGAGCGTCTGCGTAGTATCTCAAGCTCATATGCGATCGTACAACCGACACCGGGTGGAGAAGCGGCTGAGTGTGCTATTCCGGGACAACATTAAGAAAAAATAAACCAGGTCATAAAGCATTGACCGCATAGAAAAGGATATATTATGGCAAAAAGCGATTTACTTGGCGGGTCTTTGTGGGATGAATATTCTGACAAAGTGACAACGCTTATGAACAACCCTCTCAACCAGGGTGAGATCACGGAAGAGCAAGCTGCTGCGAACGGACATAAACTGATCGTCGCTGACTTTGGCGCAGAGAGCTGTGGCGATGCTGTTCGTCTCTACTGGGAGATAAACCCGGAGAGCGATGTCATCGTCGCTGCAAAGTTTAAAAGTTTTGGTTGTGGTACAGCGATCGCAAGTTCGGATATGATGGTCGAACTTTGTGTAGGTAAGACCGTCGACCAGGCAGTCAAGATAACCAACATCGATGTCGAGATGTCTCTACGCGATGAGCCAAACACGCCTGCTGTCCCACCTCAAAAGATGCACTGTTCTGTCATGGCTTATGATGTCATCAAAAAAGCAGCCAGCCTCTATAAGGGTGTGGATGTAGATAGTTTTGAAGATGAGATCGTCGTCTGTGAATGTGCCCGTGTCAGCCTGGGTACACTTCAGGAGGTCATCAAGCTTAATGACCTTAAGACAGTCGCCGAGATCACAGACTATACGAAAGCCGGTGGTTTCTGTAAGTCATGTATCAAACCGGGTGGTCATGAAGACCGTGAGTACTATCTTGTCGATATCCTCGCAGATGTCCGTCGTGAGATGGATGAGGAGAAGATGGCAGCTGCTGCAGATGCCGGTAGTGAGGGTGACTTTAAAGCGATGACACTGGTCCAGAAGATCAAAGCTATTGATGCGGTGATCGACGAAAGTGTCCGTCAGTTCCTTATCATGGATGGTGGTAATATGGAGGTCATCGATATCAAAGATGCTGATCCATATATCGATGTCTATATCCGTTACCTTGGTGCCTGTAATGGCTGTGCCAGTTCAACGACAGGTACACTCTATGCGATCGAGACAACACTAAAAGAGAAGCTTACTCCGGACATTCGCGTCTTACCTATTTAATTGAAACGCCAGACGAACAAGTCCGTCTCACTACGCTGACGCTAAGTCTGCTTCGGCAGCAGGCCCCCGCACTGTTTGTGCTCTAGGGCTGCTCGTCTCCAACTTTTTTCATATAATATTACTTCTCTTCCCCTTACAACTACTTTTATACATAGAGAAAGACTTATTTTCTTTTATCTCGTCATCAAGTCTTACTTGGTGATGTTCTTTGATCGACTCTGACGATAAATACATAGACTAGTGCATAAGACTGACTATCAAAACTGGGTAGACTGTTGTATACACTCCCAAGTGGGACTTGAGGAGCGAGGGAAATGGGAGGGGCGTTATATTGGAAAATCAGATCAGTGCTGGTGGTGTGGCAGTCCG
>JAUWRZ010000408.1 GCA_030610325.1 Sulfurimonadaceae bacterium
GACCAATGTCCTGGCTGAGACGGACATGGTCTCTCAGGTCTATCCTCTTATCGATGCAAAAGCACAGATCATCGAGCAGTTGGCTGACGAGTATGACATTACTACTGTCGGGCTTTTTAACCTGAAATTTAAAGAGAAAAGCTCAGGTGAGACCTATATGCTTATGTGGGATGGTGAGATGGAAGTCACACTGGACACATTTGTAGAACTTGGCGGCGCCTTTATCGCAGCCTTGATCTTGATCTTTTTACTTTTGGTGATTTACTATAAAAGCTTTACGCTGAGCGGTATTGTTCTGCTTGGAAGCTTCCTGTCGATCATCGGTGTTGTTGTCGGCCACTGGATCATGGATCTCTTTACTGCAGATACCTTCTTCCTGACGGCTACCTCACTGATCGGCTTTATTGCACTGATCGGGATCAGTTCACGTAATTCCCTGCTGCTCATCGACTTTACCAAGTCATTGATACACGATAAAGGGATGCCTAAGACAGAAGCTATCGCCTACGCAGCAGCAACACGTGCTAAGCCGATCTTTTTGACAGCTGCAGCGATTATCCTTGCTTCAACACTTTTGGCTTCTGATGCAGTCTTTGGTGGTCTGGGTGTGGCTTTGATCTTCGGTACCATCGCGGCAGTCATCGCGTCACTGATGATTGTGCCTGTTCTACTGCACAATGCCGACCTGAACAAACACTTCGGTTTTGTAGAACGTAAATCAGTCGATATCGATAATCCTGACCACTTTGTCTAAAAGAGTTCTATTGATGGTGACTTGTCATCATCAACTCTTAGACAAATATAACACAAGACTCTACTTCCAAATATCTCTCAACGTAACGGCGTCACACTAAATAAGACTCTATCTCCACTTCATCGATCTGTTCTGGTTTAAGATACTCTTCTGCATAGACCTTATAGATGCCCGAGCGTAAAAACAGTGCAAAAAGCTCACCGTCTATATGCCGGTCTTTTTTCATAAAGCTCATTATTTTCAAAGCTTGAGAAAGTGTTTTACCTTTTTTATATGGTCTGTCCGAAGCTGTTAATGCCTCAAAGATATCAGCTATGGCCATGATCTTCGAAGGGACAGAGAGCTCTTCTGCTGTCAACTCACGCGGGTACCCTGTTCCTATCAAGGTCTCATGGTGGGTTCCGGCGTACTCCGGGATGCGTTTCATGTCGTCAGTGTAAGGAAGCTGTTCAAGCATCTTAATAGACATAATGACATGTTCCTGGATCTTAAAACGCTCCTCCTCTGTCAAAGTACCTTTCTCAATACAGAGGTTATATATCTCACCGTAATTGTAGAGGTGCGTTGGAACATTGAGTTTGAAACCGTCTTTTTGGTACCCCTCTTCATCAAAATTGACACGTTCGATGATGTGTTCAGTACGGTCACTCAGCAGAGCCTCAGTTGCAGGCAATGTGACTGATGGACTCTCCGTATATCGCATCAATTCACTGTCAGAGAGTCCCTTCCTATCATCAAAGTGGCGTATCCAGGTCCGCTCAGCGATAGTTTGTATTCGCTCTTTTCGCTCTTCACTCATAAACTCGCCGCCAATATTGGTCTCTGCCACAAAGAGGAAGTCATCCATCAACTTCTGACGCTCGTCTTCTCTCCAGCTCTCAAGCTCTTCTTTTTTATCACCTTTTATAATGCCTTCAAGATATGCGATCTCTATATCACGCCATATGACCTCAAAGCGGGTACGTACCTCATGAATTCGATTATAGATTGTCTCCAGCTTTGTCGCTTTGTCAACAACATACTCCGGTGTGGTGATCTTACCGCAGTCATGGAGCCATGCTCCCCTCTCGAACTCTTCCCACTCCGCTTCTGTTGTAAAACCAAACTCCTTCAATGTCCCTGTATCAGCCTTGCCGGCCTCTTTGACCAACATCGTTGCCAAAAGCGGTACGCGTTTACAGTGCCCTCCGGTATAAGGGGACTTTGCATCGATCGCATCTGCAATGAGCTTGATGAAAGAGTCCATCAACTCTTTTTGTGCCTTTTGATACGCCTGAATACTTTCCGACATTGCTACAAGCGAGTCGGACAGCATACTCAATTCAATGATATTGGTCTTAACCTCTACGACTTCGTCAAAATGACGTTGTGTTATCTTTTTGTTTTCGACCATCAAAGCCTTAATGGGTTCTACTATCTGCGACGTTACATAGATGATAAACGGTATACTGAATATAAAGAGAATAAAAGCAGCAAGCAGCGAATAGGCAATGTTTTCAAGGTAAGGTCTTAACATCTCATCTCTGTCAACACTGATACCAAGATAGGTATCAGTGTTGTCTTCACTGCTTAAAGCAGTCACCATAGCAAAGTATGTTTGCCCTTCTCTCTCCACCATAAAGACCTGCTCTTTTACACTGCTTGCAAATATCTTATTGAGGATATTTGCATCGTTTTTAAGACTGGCTTCTTCAGACGAAGCGATGAGCTTGCCGTCTCGACCAAACATATGGATCTTGCTTGAGTCAGAAAATTTGAGACTTTTTAGCAGTGCATTCAATTTTGGCAACGTGAAGTCCAGGGCAAGGACAATATCAGTTCCATCTACCCGTGTTGAATACGTAATACCCTTTTGATCAATATTGCTAAAGAGGTAAGGATCACTTCTTACCGCTTTTTGTGTATTTATAGCCTGTAGATACCAGGGTCTAGTCGTTGACATATAGTCAGATGGCTCAGAGCGGCTC
>JAUWRZ010000397.1 GCA_030610325.1 Sulfurimonadaceae bacterium
ACGGGGTCAGGATGGTTCACCTTTCGGAGCGAAGCGATAAAGTGAAGCTTTGACCCCCTGCCGCCAGTCACCAAGTCGGCAAGGCTTTCAAGTGAAATACTTATTCGTTTACATAACTCATAACGTAACCATCACGTAATCATAGCATTCTATAATCCAGCACTAAAGAATATGGAGGAGTGTAGCGTGACGATACTATTTGATAAGATATTCGCACATTCGACCCGCATCATCGCTATTGCGATACTGTTTGTCGTCGCAGCCATCTTTACGGTCCTGTTTCAGGAATCACTTCTCTCCATACAGTCTAATGGATTTGCTTTTCTCTCAGACACAAAATGGGCACCAAACCTGGAGAAGTTCGGGGCTCTTCCTTCCATCATGGGCTCCATCATCTCTACATTCCTTGCCTTGGTTCTTGCTGTCCCTATCGCTATCGGGGTGGCTATTTTCCTGAGTGAGATCGCCCATGAGAGGCTTAAGGCACCTGTTGGAGTCTCCATCGAGCTTCTGGCTGCCATCCCTTCCGTCATCTACGGGATGTGGGGACTTTTCTACTTTGTCCCAATAGTGCGTGATATCTTTGGCGGTGTAGGCATCGGTATGCTTACGGCCGGTATCGTCCTTGCCATCATGATATTGCCTTTTATGGCAGCCGTCACACGTGATGCGATGAACACCACCCCCGACATCCTCAAAGAGTCCGCTTATGCACTGGGTGCGACCAAGTTCGATGTGGTCAAAGACATCATCATCCCTTATGCGAAAGCCGGTATCATCGGTGCACTAATCCTCGCACTCGGTCGTGCCATAGGAGAGACGATGGCAGTCACCTTTGTCATGGGTAATGTCCATAAGATCTCGATGGACATCACCCAACCGGCTACCTCGATCCCTGTAACTCTGGCTAATGAGTTTACCGAAGCTGACAGTGATCTCTACACCAGCAGTCTTTTCGAACTGGCACTGATACTGCTGGTCATCAGTTTTATCGTGATATCCGTATCCAAGTTCTATTTCCTTCGCCGGACAAGGAGAGCGTGATGACCCATACCCAAAAACGTGTACTGATGAGTCAGGTAGTGATGGTACTTTCCACGCTCTCTGCATTGATAGGACTGGCTTTTCTTTTCTGGATTCTCTATGTCCTTGTCTACAATGGTGTCAACGCCATCAACTGGGATATCTTCCTCTATGAAGGGGCTCCTCCGGGTTATGAGGAGAGTGGACTCAAACATGCACTTATAGGACAACTCATCCTCGTCGGTGTCGCATCACTTATCGGGGTACCACTGGGTGTTTTAGGCGGGACATACCTGAGTGAATATGGTCAGAAGTCAAGACTTGCCGAGACGATCCGTGATATCTCTGACATCATGATGAGTGCACCGAGTATCGTCATCGGTGCCTTTGTCTATGCTGTCATCGTCACCCCTATGGGGCATTTCAGCGGCTGGGCAGGGGTCATCGCCCTTACCATCATCATGATCCCCATCATATTACGGACTACCGACGATATGCTCCATCTGGTCCCGGGTACGCTTCGTTAAGCTGCTTTTGCACTGGGTGCACCAAAATATAAAGTCATCACGCAGGTCGTCTATCGTGGAGCAAAAGCCGGTGTCCTGACAGGGATACTCTTGGGTATCGCTCGGGTCGGTGGGGAGACAGCACCGCTGCTATTTACTTCGTTTAATGACAACTTTATGAGTACGGACCTGATGGAACCGATGGCATCATTGACCGTGACGATGTTCAACTACGCTACCAGTCCTTATGAGGATTGGCAGCAACTTGGCTGGGCAGCAGCTTTTATTCTCTCGATGTTTATCTTGAGTCTTAACATCATCGGACGACTTATTATTATGAAAAGAGGAAAATAATGGCGACTATCATCGATATCCCTGAAGCCAAAGCGATCGAAGTAAAGAATCTTGAGTTCACCTACAACGGCGCACCGGAACCCAGTCTGAAAGAGATCAGTATGCCCATCGCTAAAAATAGTGTCACAGCATTGATAGGGCCATCTGGATGTGGTAAGACGACACTTCTGCGCACGTTTAACCGTATGCATGACCTCTACCCCGGTCATGTCTATAATAAGGGCGAGATACTTTTTGAGGGGCGAAACATCATCGATCCCAAAGAGGATCTTATCAACCTGCGTATCAAGATCGGTATGATCTTCCAGAAGCCTACCGCATTCCCAATGAGTATCTTCGATAATGTCGCCTATGGTCTGCGCCTTCAGGGTACGAAGAACAAGACGGAACTGAAAGACCGTGTAGAAAAGGCCCTCAAAGACGCTGCCATCTGGAAAGAGACCGCTGAACGTCTTAAAGATGATGCTAACGGACTCTCAGGCGGGCAGCAACAACGTCTCTGTATCGCTCGGGCCATTGCCGTAGAACCCGATGTCCTGCTCTTTGATGAACCAACATCCGCACTTGACCCTATCTCGACACAGAGCATAGAACGGCTTGTGACAGAGCTAAAAGAGAAGATGACCATCGTCATCGTCACCCACAACATGCAGCAAGCCGCCCGCATAAGCGACTACACCGGTTTTATGTATATTGGCGAGTTAATAGAGCTGGGCAAAACGGAAGAGATGTTCGTCACCCCTAAAGAGAAGCTGACCAATGAGTATATCACCGGGAAGTTTGGCTGATGTATAAAGGTATTTGATCTTCACTTTCTGTCAAAGCCTTGCCTACTTGATTGCTGACATCCTTCTCACAGGGAGCAGGACGTTTCAGTCTCGATAGGGTCTTCATGTATAAAAAAGT
>JAUWRZ010000211.1 GCA_030610325.1 Sulfurimonadaceae bacterium
CAGATAGAAGAGGTGATGGCTGCTGCTGCGCAGGGAGATCTGGAGCATAGAGTCACGAACATCCATCCAGACTCAAAATACTTCGCTCTTGCATGGAACTATAATAATCTTCTTGATCAGGTCGAGGTCTTCATACGAGACACCGCCAGTGCCATAGAACAGCCACATAGACTTCTTCATGATGCTATTTTCAGAAATATGGTCTATGCCAATGAGGGAACAGTGTTTGTTGAAGCTAACACACAAGATATCATCGCAGGGTTTCAGACCATGGAAGATGCCAGTGATCAGCTCTTCTCACTGCTTGGGACGATGCTCGACGAGGGGAGAACAGTATGAAAGAGCTGAGGAAGATAAGTAAAGGGTTACGTGTCTTGTATGTAGAAGATGATGATGACGCCAGATCCTCCACTCTGGAGATGTTAGAGAACTTCTTTACCGATATCGTCACAGCTGTCGATGGAGAGGATGCATTGGAGAAGTTCTATAATAATACGTTTGACCTGATCATCTCTGATATCAACATGCCCCGACTCAATGGCATCGAGATGTTACGGAAGATCCGTAAGGATGATGACGAGATCCCGGTCCTTATACTTTCAGCCTATAATGAGAGTGAGTACTTTTTGGAGACCATCAAGCTCAATGTCGATGGGTACATCCTGAAACCTCTTGAGTCAAGACAGTTCCTGGCATCGATCAAAAAGGTCATCGAGAAGGTCCACCTTAAAAAAGAGGCTGTAAGATATAAGGTCCATCTTGAAGAGGAGCTCCAAGCGCGTACACAGGAGCTTGAGAGAAGACTTCATTATGATGGACTGACCGGACTTTTTAACCGTTACTCCTTTTTCGAGGATATCAAAGAGGTGGCACTTCCCATCGTGTTTATCATCGATATCGATAAGTTCAATGTCATCAATGAGATCTATGGGACTTCGGTAGGTTCTCAGGTATTAAAGGATTTTTCCAGTTTTTTACTGGAGTTCACCGCAGAGAGTAGTTACCAGACCTACCGGATCTCTGCAGATGAGTTTATCTTATGGGACGATGTCGACTATATAGACCCTGAGAAATATGAGCATGATATCGCCCGGTTCTTCAGACTACTTTCTGAGTTTCAAGTGGTCATCGGTGATGATACTATCTTCATCGAAGCCACCATAGGCATCTCGACTTCCCATAAAGAGGCCTATGAGAGTGCCAAGATCGCACTGGATTTTGCCAAGAGTCATCGAAGGCCTTATGCGATGTACTCGAGTGCCATCGACAAGCGTGACAAAGAGCAAGATGCTCTGGTGTGGAAAGAGCGGGTCAAGTGTGCGATAGAGGATAAACGTCTTTACCCTGTCTATCAGCCTATTGTCGATTCCACCGGACATATCACTAAGCATGAGACGCTGATGCGCATCAAAGATGAGACGACGCAAAAGCTTATCTCCCCATTCTTCTTTTTAGATATCGATATCAAGACTGGGCTTTATGATACGCTCTCAAAGACTATTATCTTTGAAGCCTTACATCTGCTGGAAGGTTCACAACAGACACTTAGCATGAATTTCACCTATAGTGATATAAAGAACAGTGATCTGATGTATGAGATAGAGAAGTTTTTTAAGACCAGATCTGAGCTGGGAAGTAGAGCGGTATTTGAGATCACAGAGAGTGAGAGTATTGAGAACTATGACGATGTCAAGAAGTTTATCAGGCGATTTCGCAAGTATGGCATCCGTATAGCCATCGATGATTTTGGAAGTGGGTTCTCCAATTTTGAGTATATCCTGGAGATAGAACCGGATTATCTGAAGATCGATGGCTCTCTGGTAAAGAACATAGATAGTGATGAGAGGTCCTACATACTGGTCAAGGCTATCACACACTTCTCTCATGAACTTGGCATAAAAGTGATCTGTGAGTATGTCCATAATGAGAAAGTGTTTGCGATGTTAAAAGCATTGGATGTCGATGAATATCAGGGTTTTTATTTCTCAGAGCCTCTCGAAGCCATAGAGAGTGAGCGTACTATCTTACCAAGATAGCTGGAAGTGGAGGTCACTGATGTTAAAAGAAACGATATATAAAGAGCTGTTCACACTATCAGAAGATGGTATGATCATCGCCAGTGAGAACGTCGTCTTACTCTGTAATGATGCACTGGTATCGATGCTTGGTTACGATTCACAAGAGGAGCTGACAGGGTGCCACCCCTCACTCTTCTCCCCAAAACAGCAGCCAGACGGTAGTAGCTCACTCATACAGGCCAATGCTAATATGGCTCAAGCGATAAAAGATGACGGTTATAGGTTTGAGTGGCTTCACAGTAAGAAAAGTGGTGAGACTATCTGGTGTGAGGTGACGCTAAAGCCATTAAAAGATGAAGAGCAGACATTGATATTCGCCACCCTCAGAGATATCTCCGATAGAAAAGTGCTGGAGCTTGCCAACCATCAGGCTATGGAGCGTTTTGAACTTGCGTTCTCCGGTAGCAATGACGGTATGTGGGATTGGGACCTTACAGATGACAATGTCTACTTCTCTCCTCGCTGGAAATCAATGCTGGGTTACGCGGATGATGAACTTGAGAACCGTTTTGAGACCTGGCGGGAGCGTGTCCATCCGGAGGACTTACCCGGAGCAGTCGAAGATATTGAGAACTATATGGACCAAAAGAGTACTTATTATGAGAACTACCATCGTATGGAGCATAAAGATGGCTCATGGGTCTGGATCTTAGACCGTGGAAAGGCACTTTTTGATGCAGAGGGCAAGATGATGCGTTTTATTGGTACTCATACCGATGTGACAAAAGAGAAGGAGCTGGAGAAGGAGTTGATGGAGCTCAACAGTACACTTGAGAGTAGAGTAGCTGAGAAGACATCACTCCTTCAGGGTGCAAAAGAGTTTCTGGAGATGATCTTCAATACGACAAAAGATGCTATTGCGATCATTGACAGTGAGTCAAATTTTATGATGGCAAACGCTGCTTACTTTACGATGACAGGTTTTGGTGAAGAGGAGCTCTATAAGACATCCTGTCTGGCTCTTACCGCCGATGCCGACAAAGAGCGGTCTATCCAGGCGATCGAGGAGATGCTGGAAGTAGGGCATGTCTATGATTATCGAAAGTCATGCTTTATCAAAGATGAGAAGATGATCGATGTCATAATGGATATCGTACGTATGCCAGATGAGATCTCTTACCTTCTGGTCGTCAGAGATATCACGAGTGAGAACAGACTTAAAAAAGAGAAGGACTTACAGGAGAAGCATCTGCTGCAACAGTCCCGTCTGGCCCAGATGGGAGAGATGATCAGTATGATAGCCCATCAGTGGAGACAGCCTCTTGGTGCTATCTCTACTACAGCCGTAAACCTGCAGATGAAGCTGGAACTCGAAGCTTTTGAGCTTGATCGTGAAGAGGGTAGAGCGTCATGTGGAGTGTATTTCATGGAGCGACTGGGAAATATAGATGGTTTTGTCCAGAACCTGACCACGACTATTGATGATTTTAGAGGCTTCTACCGACCAAACAAAGAGACTGTACGTAGCAGTTTTGAAGAGGTGACCGCGAAAGCACTCAATGTCATAAAAGGCTCACTGGAAAATGATGATGTAGAGATAGTCTATAGATATGATGCTAAAGAGTCGCTTCTTCTATATGAGAACGAGATGATGCAGGTGATCTTGAACATCTTGAAAAATGCACAGGACAACTTTAAAGAGAGGGTGACTAAAGCGCCACAGATCACAATAATGACTAAAGAAAAGAGTATCGAGATCTGTGATAACGGTGGTGGGATCGCAGATGAGATCATAGGTAACATCTTTGATCCCTACTTCTCTACCAAAAGTGCGAAGAACGGGACGGGGCTTGGTCTCTACATGTCAAAGATCATTATCGAAGACCATCACAACGGTACGCTAGTGGCAAGCAACACCGGTGATGGTGTCTGTTTTAAGATCACGCTGGGTAGTGTCAGCTCATTAGAGGGTACGCAAGCCCAATGATCTAAAAGAGTTTCTTAAAGAGTCGGTCGAGCTGCTTGGTCGCCTCTTTTTCAAGTATCTTCCCCGCGTCAAGCTTGACATCAGGCTGATCGACACTGCCTTTGATGGTGACACTGAGCGGGTTCTTGTTGGCGACGATATCGAGCTTGGCTTTGACCTGCTTGGTCTTGGAGTCTAGTTTGACCCGTTTACCGGTGATAGAGGCTTTGTTGGAGCGCAGGTCCAGATCGGTGTAGATCAGCTCTTTATTGATCTGACTTTTAAGGGTACCGGTGAACTTCTCTCTATAAAGATCCAGATGGCCGAACTGTTTGATGAGGTCGAGCATCTCGTTTTGCGTAAACCGTCCTTTGCTCAGCTTCGCATCAAACTTCCCTTTTTTTGCTAGAAGGTCATAATCAAGTACACCGTTGAGTGAAGACTTGAATATCTCTGGATAGATCAGCATATGCAGGGTGTCGAGTGTCTGGATGTTAGTGAGATCAGCATGGAAGTCGTCATCATGCAGTACGGCATCGATAGTCCCGCCAAGTGTCTTGGAGTGGGCTTTAAGATCGAAGTGTTCATCTTGCTTGAGTGTACCGGTGACGAGCATACTCCCTTTGAGGTGGCGCTCGGTAGCAAAGTAGAGTCTGTCAAGATTATGGACCTTTGCTTTATAGTCACTGGTAGTGAC